>NZ_JAAHIG010000002.1:0-80959 GCF_010692305.1 Moorena sp. SIO4G3
TGGTTCTGGATGTTAGTTTTAGCTCCAGAACCCAATTACGATGACCTTCTAGGGTATCAATTAATTCGCCATCAGTTTGCCAGAGTTTGACAGTGTTGTCTGTACTGGCAGAGGCAATAGTCTTGCCATCAGGACTAAAACTGACACTCACCACTGGTTTTGTATGAGCTTGCCAGGTTTTCAGCAGTCTTCCGTCCCTGCGCCAAAGTTTGATAGTTTTGTCTTTACTAGCAGAAGCAATTAACTGACCATTGGGAGAAATACTAACCCCCAATACCGAATCACTGTGACCAGTGAGAGTCTGGAGTAAAACACCATCTTTACTCCATAGTTTGACGGTTTTATCCTCACTAGCCGATGCGATCATCTGGCGATTGGGGCTAAACCTAACACAATGGACTGTTTCGGTATGCCCATCTGGCCCATCTAAGGTCATTACCAGGGATCCATCCTTACCCCACAGCTTGACAGTTTTGTCTTCACTACCACTAGCCAGCATCTGACCATCTTGACTAAAACTGACACTGTGGATTCCAGCCCGATGACCTCGCAACGTTTTGAGCAAGGTACCATCTTTGCGCCAAAGTTTGATAGTCTTGTCTCGACTCCCAGAGGCCATCAGCTGACCATCTGGGCTAAAACTGACACTACTGACCCAATCTCGATGTCCCTTTAAACGGTTGCGTTCTCTGACCCCATAAACTGCCTGTTGTAGAGCAGTGACTACCCGTGTCTGGGTATCTGCACTCACCCCAAGGGATTGCTGCAATTGCTGGGCTGCCTCTAAACTGAGGATGAGGGCATCTAAGGTTCTGTTGGCATCAACTAGAGCTTTTGAGGAGTAGCTCAGGTCACTTAAATGGTTGTTGGTTTTACTGATAGCGTAGCGAACCCCAAGTATACCGGTAATCACCATCAGACTGAACAGTGCCATTCCTGCCCAACGTGCTTCTCGCAATCGTTGCCTGAGAATTCGATTCAGCTTTTCTTCGGTTTTCCTTTGTTTTTTAGTTATTTTGGTCAGTTGGTTTTGGAGTTCTTGTTCTTTAACCAGTTGCTCAATTTTATCCTGGCTCTGTTTGTCTTTCTCGCGGAGATTTTCTAATTCTGCTTGCAGTTTCGATTGCTTTTTCTGGCGGATAACGTCTACCAGATAATCGTGAACCAGTTGATAGCGGTTGATCGTAACTTCTGGTAATAGAAATACTAATCCTGATTTCTCAAAAATTTCTAATATTAAATCTAATGTATGGTCTTCTAAGGATGATTCTATGGCTAGCTCCGAGCGATTCTTAAGGGGTCGATTTTTATTGTCATCAATGAGTAAGGACAACACTAGCCAAGCCGCTGTTTCATTCTCAGGACCGCAATCTTTAATAACTTTTTCTAAAAACCGCTCCACCAGTTTGGCTTTGGGACCATGGTGCTGGTACTGAGCTAAGGTAGTAATATTTTCAGCTTGGAGTTGAGCTCCTACTACTTGCAACTCAATGGGACGAACTTCTCCAATTTCAGCCCCTAATTCTCTGACTAATTCATCAATTAAAGCCGGTTCTAAATAAAAATTAGCCCGATGGGTTAAGCTTTGAATGACTGAATAAGCATCTTTTAAAGGAAAATTTAGTAATGGATAACGAATCTTTTTATCTAAGATATTACTTTCTATGACTTCCCACGTGTAGTGTTCTAGTTCAAGTAATTTATGTAAGGCGTTATCTCGGATAGAAAATATTAGTTTTAAATAAGGTAATTTAAGACAATTTACTAAAAAATTATAAAATATTTTTCGTTGGGATTGATGGGAATAAACCGAGAAAAAATCTTCAAATTGATCAAAAATTAAAACCGTTAAGAAGTTATTGTCGGCGTTGTGTTGTAATTGCTCCAGGACAGAATCAATTAGGGCATTACCATTAGAATTTAGAAATTTTTCCCTGATCAAGGGGTCTTCATTTCCATTTCCTGATAGTTGATCGGCCAAGTGTTTATCTAGTTCCCCCACCCAATCGGTGTATACTTGCACCACAATCGGTAACCCAATGCGATCGCCAAGGGGTCTGTTTTTGAGTGCTGGCACTAATCCGGCATGGACAATGGAACTTTTTCCAACCCCTGACTGACCATGAATCACTGTCAGTTTGTGATCAGCACGAGTAATCCGTTCCATTAAGCGGTTTACATCTCGCTGACGTCCGGAAGCTGCCATTTCCTGGGGAATAAGGTCTTGTGGCTGTACGCCATGCCAGCTGGGATTGTTGGCTCCTCGTGGTGGCTGTAGACGACTAGCACCAATGAAGGCACGGAAGCCATACAGCTGCTCCACTGCCCGTTGTTCTTGTTTAATCCGAAATGCTTCTAGGTATTGCCCTTGTTCAAAGTAAAGGCTACGTAATCGTTCCAACAGGTGCAGGTAACGCTGAGGCTCATAGCGATAATTGCTGGATTCTATGGCATCTGCCAGTTTATGACTCGCTTTTTCCAGCTGCTTGACCGCTTCTGCTAAATTTCCCTGGTTTCCTTGGGATTTTACCAAAAATAATCGATAGAGCTGGGCTAATAGCAATGGATGCAAGCCTTGGTCATGGGGCTGATCATCAGCAGCAACAACCAAAATTAATAGAGCTTTCTCGGCTAATTGACCAGCATCCTCCCATCGGGATTGCTCAAGGGCTACTTCTGCCAGAAAACCGTAATCTTGGGCTAGTTGCACCTGAGTCCCATAGGTTTCATGAAGCGACAGAGCCTGTTGAGAGGTGGTTTGTAAGAATGACCACGCTTGTAGATGCTGCAGGAGTTCAGCTAGCTTACTAATAAAAATAGCCACCAGATCGTGACGCCCCGCTCGGGTGAAAACTCCCATAGATTGATGCAGATACGGCCAAGCTTCTTCCCAATAGCGCTGTTTATGCGCTTGATTTTGGTCAGCTTGGCGACAGTAACACAAACCCAGATAAAATAATAATAACCCCTGGCGTTCTAAGTTATCCGTTTGCTGCCAAACTCTTAAGCTTTTACGAAACCGCTTCTTGGCTAGATTTATGCGATCGCTTCTATAGTCATCTAGACCCAAAACAAAGTCTAGACTAGCGTCTAATTCCCTATCTAAGGTAATGCCACGACTATGTAAATCTTTTAGGGCAAAATCCAGCTCAAATCGACGTTGGTTTTGGAGTGCTGAGTTCCTCGAATAGGTAATAGAAATATCGGGGTTGGTTGGTTGGAGGTTGGGAGGTTGTTCGCGTAGCGTGGCCTTTTGGCCAAGGTTGGGAGGTTGAAGGTTGGGAGGTTGTTCGCGTAGCGTGGCCTTTTGGCCAAGGTTGGAATGTTGTTCGCGTAGCGTGGCCTTTTGGCCAAGGTTGGAATGTTGTTCGCGTAGCGTGGCCTTTTGGCCAAGGTTGGAATGTTGTTCGCGTAGCGTGGCCTTTTGGCCAAGGTTGGGAGGTTGTTCGCGTAGCGTGGCCTTTTGGCCAAGGTTGGGAGGTTGTTCGCGTAGCGTGGCCTTTTGGCCAAGGTTGGGAGGTTGAATGTTGGTTGGTTGAATGTTGGTTGTTGGTTGGTTGGTTGGTTGAGAGCCTTGGGCGTTCCTAAAGGGTAGGTTGGGAGTTGGGACTTGCTGCTTGATTGGGGGGGAAGACTCTCCAGAGTTCAATAGACAGGCAAATACCATTTGAGCCTTTTGTCCGAGAAAATTGACTAACTCTGTGGTGGTCAGTTCAAACTTGAGGGGAGTGGCTGCCCAACTGCAAAAATCTGGTGCCAACCGCATCAGTTTTTGCAGTACGTGGTCATTAACCCACAATATTAGAGGAAAGGTTAGGCGTTTACGAAACTCATCCCGGACTTGATTAGTAGAGGTAAGTAATTCCTCAAGGGCAACCACTGACTCTAAACCAACAATCAGTAATGCGGCATGAGGGGGTGAGGAGGTAAGAGGGTCAGGGGATGAAGGGTCAATGGGGCTAGAACTCTGCCTGTCCCCGCATCTGTCTATCCCCCTGTCCTGTCCACGCGCCAATTCCCTGTGTTCGTAGTTTTGGATGGTGGTGTAAAGGGTGGTAGCCGATGGCGGTATGATAAACTCTGTAATCGGGTATTGGTGCTGACACAGTGCTTTGAGGCGTTGCAGCATCTGTTGTTGCAAACCCTGGTAGTTACATCGCACGATCACAAGGGAAAATTCCCCTTGTGAAAATGCGATCGCTCTAGAGAGAGCCTTTAATGTACTATCGTTGTATTGGGCAGCGTCTGCTGGTGATTTTGTTTCAACCATGACTTAAACTGCGGTGCCTCTTCTAATGCTGGATTTATACCAAACCAATTTCCATCGCGATCGCGGTATTCAAAGACAAACATACTGCGCAATAGGGTTTGGTATTCCGTATCACCCCTGACTTTTTGCTGTTGCACCACCTGGAAAAGTAATTCCCACTCCTGATCAGTAATTGATGAGATCAGATAATCCCGACGTTCGAGAATCACATTTTCTAAACACTCGCTCGGAATCGGTGGGTTTTCTTGCCTGAGACAATCAAACAACAATCCTAGCAAGTTGCGCACATGACCACCACTAATTCGGCACAGGCGGTTTAAAGTATCTATATTATCAAATACCTCTGGGAGCAAAGCAAATTGTTCCTCAGTAGTTTGATTAGGGAAAGCTCTAACCAGTACCATTTCTCGTAGCAGTGCCATGCCATCGGGAAACTCCTGACCTGTGCGCAGTTTAACTGGCACCATCGGTAAGATTTTAGGAGTAAGTCCACCACCTAAGCGATTCTTCAGGGTTTCGCACTCATTGGAGAAAGTTAACGCCAAGGGAATTGTGTAAACAATATGGCAATTGAGTCGGCGTAACTGTTCACCCCGGTCAATGAATAAATATTCTGGTTGCGATCGCCCAGAGGGTAAGGGGCGAATATCCACCCGATCCAGATTATCCACAATCACCACTAGTCCCGCTTTGCCCTTTTTCTTCAGGGTAGTGGTAGCCGGTTTTAGTAGTTCTTCATTAATCGAGTCTAAGATTCCACTAGTGCGAGGTTCGAGGTATTCCCGCAATCGACGCCGCAGTTTAGGACTTTCCTTAGTTTTAGCCGTTATTTTGCCAATGCCTACCGACAATTCTGCTTCAGCACCCAATTCAATTGGTGTGCGCAAAAAATCGGTAATTTCTGTAAAAAGATTGACAAAATAGCCTGGTTTTATATTAATTTTAATTTTCTCCAGACTTTCACTGACTTGACCAGCTATACTCAGCAAAATATCGCTTAGATCAACATCAGCCATGTCTAAATCTTGAGACGACTCAAAATAAACCACATGAAATTTCTGTTGCTCTAACTCAGCTTTTAGTCTAAGTAATTCTGTGGATTTACCACAGCCAATATGCCCTGTAAACAGCTGACAAGTCGGCTCATCTGGGGAAATTAGGGTGATGGTTCGCTTGAGGGACTCAATAATTTTATTTCCTCTGACTGGTGAAAAATCAATATAGTATTTTCTATCATTGACATCTCCCATGCTCAGGGGCTTGCTGGGATTACAAGCTTTGTAGAATCTTGGCAGATCTAGTACCATTATAGCGTAATTTTCCTTCCTGATTTAGTCGCAGGACAATGCTAATTCCCACGTTTTTTTTAGCACCTAACTTCCCTTTTAAAAAAGGGTTTCGCTAACCAATAAAGATGCACCCTTAAATTCTGTACATATGTCTAGCCACTCACATTTCTGTTCTTGGTCTTTTGTTTCATCCCGGCTGGCCAAGGATAACGATGGTGGGTTTTGACTATTGAGTTTACCCTGAAAATTTGTCCATGTTGGTGTATAATGATTAACTTTACCATAATTTAGGATTTGGGTATCCGTGAGACTCTGACCTAAGTTGACAAGCATCGGCAAGGTTAAACTAACACTTAAGAATTGGCTGATCATCTCATATCTCTCCTATGGTTTTCATCGAACCAATGGTGTAAGGCAATAATTAACTCTTCTACAGCTGTGGGTTGGAATCAGGAAGTCGCAAGGGATGAATAATGGATGTAACCGATGTCAGCTGTGAGGCATCTATTTCTATAATGAGTGATTTCTCAAAAGTGATTCCTGAACTGATGCTCTAGGATCGAAAACAGAAGTGTCCTAACCAGGAGGTGCTGTTTTGACCGAATTCTGGCCTGAGTCTGACTCTGTTAACTCTCTAGATCTTGATCAGGATTTAGATAGCGCAATTTCAGGTTTTGAGGAAATCCAGGCAGAACTAAACTACAAACAGGCACAAGACTCCCTCAAGGATCTGGTAGCTAATCTTGACCTATCCCGTAGAGAAAAAGCGGGTTTAGATGCTCAAATCCAAGACTTAGGCAATCTGCTTCAGAAGCTAGAAAATACCTGTATCCAAATTGCTGCCTTTGGCATGGTGGGACGAGGTAAATCCTCTGTACTCAATGCCTTAGTGGGTCAACCTGTATTTGAAACTGGTGCCCTACATGGGGTGACCCAGAATGCTCAAACTGCCCATTGGCAGCCCCATAGTCAAAGCCCTAGTCAAGCAACCCATAATCAAAGTCATAGTCAAAGCCATAGTCAAACCCATAGCCAACAGGATATTCTACAGGTTGCCCTACCCAGTATTGGCAATTCCCAAATTCAGCTAATCGATACCCCAGGAATTGATGAAGTAGATGGGGAAACTCGGGAAGCCTTAGCCCTAGAGGTAGCTAAACAGGCAGATTTACTGCTGTTTATTATTGCTGGTGATATGACTAAGGTAGAGTACCAAGCTCTATCTCAGTTAAGAGCTAGTGGTAAACCGATGTTACTGGTGTTCAACAAGATTGACCAATATCCCGATGCTGATCGCATGGCAATTTACAGAAAAATTCGGGATGAACGGGTCAAGCAGTTGCTTTCACCAGCAGAAATTGTGATGGTTGCTGCTTCACCTTTGGTATCTGTAGCCGTGCGATCGCCTAATGGCAGCATTCAGGTCAAGCGCCGCCGAGGGAAACCCCAAATTGAAGATTTGAAACTAAAAATTCTGGAGATTTTACATCGGGAAGGGAAATCCCTTGTTGCTCTTAACACCATGCTTTACGCCGATGAGTTGAATGAAAACTTGGTCAACCGAAAAATGAAGATTCGGGATGACAGTGCTAATCAAATTATCTGGAAAGCAGTGATAACTAAAGCATTTGTGATTGCTCTCAATCCAGTTACTGTTGTGGATATCCTCACCGCTACTGTAGTTGATGTGGTAATGATTCTTACGTTATCCCGTCTCTATGGTATTGCGATGACTGAGCAGGGAGCTATTAAATTATTACAAAAAATCGCTATGAGTATGGGCGGTATTGGTGCTAGTGAACTCTTGGCTAACTTGGGATTGAGTAGCTTAAAAAGTATTTTAGGAATTTCTGCCCCTGTCACCGGTGGGGTTTCCCTAGCGCCATATATGTCCGTTGCGATCACCCAAGCTAGTGTTGCTGGAGTTTCTGGCTATGGTATTGGACAAATTACCAAAACCTATTTAGCTAATGGCGCATCCTGGGGAGAAGATGGACCAAAAGCCGTTGTTAGACGAATTCTCTCTTCTTTAGACGAAACCTCAATTCTCCATCGCATTAAAGGAGAATTGAGGGCAAGATTATCAAAAGTTCAAGGTTGAAGGTTGTCTGTCAGAATGCAGAATGTAGAATTAAGAATTAAGAATTCTACATTCTACATTCTTAATTCTTAATTCAAAAAGGGTGAACAACCTTGGCCAATAGGCCACGCTACGGGAATAACTTGGACTTACTTTTTGAAAGAATCTAGCCATTCTCTGACTTGCTCACCAGCGACATCGCGACCTCCGAGACCGAAGGCTAATGCGATCGCAACCGCGATTGCGCCTAAGAGTAAACCAAAGGCTAAGTTCACAATATCAGGGGCAATGCCCATTTGTTGTAGACCTAGGGCTAAAGAAAAGGCAATAATCGAAATCCTAGCTACTTGTGCCAGGATATTGGATTGGCGAGCGCCGGAGCCAGTAATCAAGTTGAAAGCAAAATTAGCTAGGAACAGACCGATAGCAAGGACTACTAACCCGGACAGCACCCGAGCACCAATGAAACCGACCCCACCAACAATGTCAGTTAAGGCGGGAATCTGTAACACATCCGTTGCTGCCACAATACCAGCGATCATGATACCGATCAGTACAAGCAGTCCCGCTAGCTCAGAAGGGGTGCGACTGGTAAGTGGGTTCTGTGGTGTCTCTGATTCTGCTGTTTG
The DNA here is from genome assembly GCF_010692305.1 of Moorena sp. SIO4G3. Taxonomy (NCBI): domain Bacteria; kingdom Bacillati; phylum Cyanobacteriota; class Cyanophyceae; order Coleofasciculales; family Coleofasciculaceae; genus Moorena; species Moorena sp. SIO4G3. The sequence continues at coordinate 8,269 of NZ_JAAHIG010000002.1, forward strand.
ATCAGTGGTGCTAGGAGCGCTGACAGAAAAACCTAGCCAGCTGAATAGATTGTTGAAGCCAACGTCTGTGAGGACGTTGGTGGCCAGATCACTAACAAATTGTCCAATTACGTAGAAAACTGCCAGAATACCAGCCGCAGCAAAGAGTTTGGGGATGGTATTAGTAACCTGGCTTAACATTGCGATCGAAGGGCCAGAGATGGCCTGGATCTGCAAGGCATTAAGGGCAGCGGTAGCAACGGGAATCAAAATCAGTACATAGACAATCGTACCGATAATCCCGGCTAGGGAGCGGCCACCAGAGGTACTGAGTCCAAACCGCTCCCCGATCTGATTCGCACCTGCTGCTGTCAAAAAACTAGTGACAAGACGTTGCACAAGTTGAGCAATAAACCAACCAATAGCACCAATTGCTATGGCTGCGCCAATATTGGGTACAATCCCCCAAATCTCACCCAGCATACTTAGTACTGGATCGAGAGTTCCCTGTAAGCCTAGGGTCTCTAAGACCGATGGCAGAAACAGTAGGAAGATTAAGTAGTACAGGGAATTGCCAATGGTTTGAGCCAGAGAGAACTGACTAGTGCCAGCATCGCCGACTTGTTCACCCAAGCGCTGATCGAGATTCAATGCATTGAGCGTCCTGACTACTACCATCTTGACGATAGTTCCCAGTAACCAGGCAACGCCCAAGAGAATGGCCGCACCAAAGACACTGGGCAGGAACCCGAGGATGGTGTCTAGAAAACTATTCAGGGGTCCGGAAACCGTATCTAGCTTGAGGGTTTCTAGAACCGCCACTACCGTGAAAACGATGATAATCCAGAAAACCGCGCCAGATAACCATTCCTCAACTGCAGGTGAGCTTCCTGTCTGACCGCCAGTAGCCCACTGAGCAATGTTGTTGTCAATATTGGTGCGATTCAGTACTGCTTTGGTAATACCAGCAGCAATCTTAGCAAGGATAAGACCAATGACTAAGATTGCGATCGCTTTAACCACATTCAGTAAGGTGGTTCCCCCATCTGCCAAAACTTGGTCTAATGCGGTAAATCCTGTCTGGGCTAAAACCAGGTGTGCCGATGGCTGCACACCAACTCCTACAATTTGGAAGATACCTTCCGAAGTTCCATTCATAGTCTTTGTTCTTACTTAAATTGTCCAATGTCACAGGCAACCCTAAGTTTTTTAAATTCCTTAAGTTCCTTGTGACTACTGTAGTCTGGTGAGGAGCACGGTATTATCGTCTCAACTAGATAAGTTGAGCAGCGGGCAAGCTGCGCGTCTGGTGACCCCACAGGACCCGCGACGCGGCGCTATAGGCTGCTGTCCCAAAAAGAGCTGGACAACAAGAGGTGCAGTTGTTGCGCTTTCGAGTTCAAGCCGGAATCGCCGATTCTGCACAAGGTAAGGTTTGCCTGGCCAACGTTGTTGGTCGGTACTTTCCGAACCGGACTGTTTTCCCCCTGGTCTAACTGTTTAACGATTCGGTTCTAGAGCTTGGAGCGGGCAAAGTACCCCAAGGTAGGAACTTTAACACTTGCCAACAACGTAGACCCAATACCAGAAGGGCAACCCCTTCGGTCAAGGTCTTAGGCTGGTCAGCTACCTGAAGGGAGGCTATCTACGCCTGGTCTCTTCAGAGCAGGGTGCTGACTGAAAAGAACCTTGAGCAGAAGGTACGACAAGAAGATTTAAAAGTAAAGGTTGAGATGTTCATGGAGAACGTTTTACTCCTCAAATTTTCCACAGATATGGCTTTATCTTGCCTAACTGACAAATCTTGACCCAGGAGTGCTGATAGAATTTACCCATAGTTGCCGACGCAGTCAACTGGTTTGCTTAGGGGGTCTTACTCCCGCTGGTTAGCTGGGTAACTTGATTGAGTGTTGAATCGGCATTTGCCCCGATGTGACGTCGGACACTCGGGAGCTGAAAGATTTTTTGGTAGGTTTGTCAGTCACTCAAGACGTAACCCTTATATTTAGAGCCAATTGATGTACAAAAATCAAGTCTTGATTAATTTTTCCTCCTCACAACTCTAGTGGTCTGGTAGTGTGGCTAGCTGCCACCGTAATCAAGATAGTTCAATAATGTCGAAATTTTACATGCAAAACGCCCAAATTTTTGAACAATCCATTAAAATTAATGCGAGCGCCACCATTGTCGAGCGCTGTATCACTGACCAGAGCTTAATGCATCGCTGGCTCAACCCGATTTTGCGTTGTGAATCAGTGGGGCAGTGGAATACTGATGTGGGCAGTCGCTCGCGGTTTATTATTAACATTCCCTGGTTGCAGCCCACTCTCAAGAGTGTAGTTATCGACCGCAAGCCAGGGTTAGTGGTTTGGCAGTTCCAGGGCTTTTTCAAAGGACGAGACCGCTGGGAGTGTCAGCCAGCTGAACAAGGCACCCGTTTAGTCAACCGTTTTGAATTTGAAATTCCCAACCCCATCGTTAGCTGGGGATTCAACAGCTTTGCTGCCCAATGGACTCAGAATGATATGAAAGCCCAACTCAGACGCCTTAAATTAGTAGCAGAGGAGATTTATCGACGTGAGTGCAGTGATTAGGGATTAGGGATTAGGGATTAGGGATTAGGGAATTGGTGATTAGTCAAGCCCATGCATAGAAGCCTTTACCCATTTGCAATCTGTTCAAGTAACCGACGAATGATATCAGCATCCTCAGCTTGGGGCAGGATTTCCAAATAACGTTCCAAATCCTGGCATGCTTGCGATAAATATCCCAACTGGGAGTAAATCAGCCCCCGATCCCGCAGTTGTACCGGTGCATTAGGAAACAGCAACAACATGCGCTCAACTGCGGCTAGCGCTCTAGGTAAGTCTTGGCGATTGAGATATATTAATTTAAGATTCATGAGCATCCGTGCCAACAGCTGCCGATTACTCACCGGTTCTAGGAAACTTGGTTGTAGGGTTACCGGATGCCCATAAATTTGGGTTAGTCGTTCCTTGCAGTCTTCTTCAAATAAAATCTCACCACCATCGAAAGCATCTACAAAGATTCCCACCTGTTCAAACTCTGGGCGAATTAGGAAATGCCCTGGCATCCCAATACCAACCATGGGAAAATCAAGGCGTCGAGCGACTTCCAGGTACACCACGGAAAGGGTAATCGGAATACCTGTGCGCCGATCAATGACCTGATTGAGGAAACTATTCCGGGGATCGTAGTAATCACTCCTATTGCCCGCATATCCTAGGTCATCATAGAAATACTGATTCAGAGTCTTAATCACTCGCAGGGGATAGCGTTGTTCAGGCAAACGCTCCTCTACTTCGGATGCCATGGTATCTAAGGCATTTAGGTAATCATCAATAGCCAGATCCGGATATTCTTCGTGAGCGATATAAAGCGCTGCTTTTGCCAAATGAATTTGGTCATCTGGCTGATTTGTTTCTGTGTAAAACCCTTGACGCCCTGAGTTAAAGTCCATCTAAAATTCCGTCAGCTACTTTGAGTATATAGTATTTTTATTTGATAGGTAAAAATAAGATTGATAGAAAAAGGGAATAGGGAATAGGGAATAGGGAACCTTATCCAAGATATCGGAGAAGTTTTTAGTGTTATAATAAAGCTCATAATTTCATTGTTCTTTTAGTTGCTTTTTTTCTTGAAAAACAATTGATATATACTAGTATAGTATTATTTTTTATATTTCCTAGAACTATCACTGTTGACAATTTAAATAGGATTGCTATATAACTCCAAAAATTGTTCTAAACATGTTCAAGAACAAGAAAAGTCTGTTTCGCCAAGAATCACTCGAACGGCTATCTTCCCCAGAACGACTGGATCAGTTGATGCAAGTGGTTAATCCTAGGGATTGGCTACCTTTAGCCGCTTTGGGGGGTTTGGTGTTTTTGGCTGTGATTTGGAGTATTTTTGGACGGATTCCCATCACTGTCACCGGTCAAGGAGTACTAATCCGTCCCCGGCGGCTAGTACAGTTTCAGTCCACTATATCTGGACAGTTGGACTCTCTAAATGTCGGGGAGGGGCAATGCTTTGAGAAAAATTATGTCCTGGCAACCATTGACCCATCTGAACTCAAAAAGCAGTTACAGCTACAACGGAGGAAACTAAGTCAATTGCAGGTACAGGATAGGGATAGCAATTTAATTTCAACTCAGTTAACCGCACTGGAAACGGATGCGATCGCAAAGCAGCGAGCTAGCTTAGAGCAACGGTTGCAAGATGCCATGGCTCTGACTCCTGTACTAAAAGAGAAAAACTTTACTGCGATCGCTCGACAGCGTCAAAGTCTAAACCAACAGCTGCGGGATGCCATGGCTCTGACTCCAGTATTACAGGATAAGGGATTGAAAGCGATCGCACAGCAGCGCCAAAGCTTAGAACAACGGCTCAGGGATGTAAAAGCTCAAGTCCCAGTTTTCAAACGGAGATGGCAAAAGCGTCAGGAACTGTCGGCGGTAGGGGGAATTGCCGAAGATGCGGTTTTACAAGCGGAACAAGAGTATCGCCAAGCCGTGCAGAGTATCTCGGAGCTGGAAGCACAGTTGAAGCAACTGGATGTTAGTGAAACTGAAACAGAAGGCACATACCTACAGAATCTCAGTACGATTAGCGATATTCAAGTAAAGTTAGAGGAACTCAGTGTTCGAGAAACTGAGGCGCAACAAAAATATTTGGATAACCTTAATACCATATCCCAAATCAGAGCACAGTTACAAGAGTTGGATACCAAGGAAAAACGTTTAGACCAAAAGAATTTGGAAAGTTCTAATCAACGAAGCAATCAGATTCAGGACGTGAAGCTAGAAATTGCTCGACTGGAAAAGCAAGTGGCAGACAAGAGTAAAATTCTGAGTGCTTACGCTGGGTGCGTTATCGAAATTGCTGCTGCTAGGGGACAAGTGGTTCAACCCGGAACCCAGCTCGGCACCATGACAGTTCAGGGACAAAGTGATGGCATGGAGGGCATTACCTATTTTTCGGTAAAGGACGGGAAAAAGATTCAACCGGGAATGCTGATTCAAATTACACCGGATACAGTTAAGCGGCAACGATTTGGTGGCATTGTGGGCAAAATTACTTCAGTTTCACCCTATCCTGTAACTCGCGAGGGAGCAGCTAGTGTAGTGGGGAATCCAGAAGTAGTAGATAATCTGATCGGTCAGGGGGGAGCAATGATAGAAGTCTACGCTCAATTAGAACCAAATAATACCACGTTTAGTGGCTACCAATGGTCATCTTCCGATGGTCCAGACTTGAAAATTTCTGCCGGAACTACTACCACCGCTAGGGTGAGAGTGAAAGAGCGTGTGCCGATTAGCTTTGTCTTGCCGATTTTGCGGGAATGGAGTGGGATTTATTGAAGGTTTAAAGTTTAAGGGTTAAAGGTTGAAGGTTGAAGGTTGAAGGTTGAACGCGATCGCGTGGCCAAAGGCCAAGGGTTAAAGTTTGAAGGGTTAAAGTTTGAAGGTTGAAGGTTGAACGCGATCGCGTGGCCAAAGGCCAAGGGTTAAAGTTTGAAGGTTGAACGCGATCGCGTGGCCAAAGGCCAAGGGTTAAAGTTTGAAGGTTGAACGCGATCGCGTGGCCAAAGGCCAAGGTTTAAAGTTTGAAGGTTGAACGCGATCGCGTGGCCAAAGGCCAAGGTTTAAAGTTTGAAGGTTGAACGCGATCGCGTGGCCAAAGGCCAAGGTTTAAAGTTTAAAAAATCAAGCTTAAACTTGTTCGCGTAGCGTGGCCAAAGGCCAAGGTTATTAGCCAAAGGCTAATAACCAAAAAACCTACCCTTAACCGAACTCCAAAGGCGAACAACAAACAAACCTTGGCCTTGGCCTTTGGGCCACGCGGGGCGCGTTTGGCCACGCGATCGCGTTCAACCTTCAACCCAAAAACCTTCAACCTTCAACCCAAAAACCTTCAACCTTCAACCCAAAAACCTTCAACCTTCAACCCAAAAACCTTCAACCTTCAACCAAACAACCTTCAACAGTCAACAATGAAACAAAAACGAATCAAAACCCCCACTCTGTTGCAAATGGAAGCAGTAGAATGTGGTGCCGCTGCTCTAGGAATTATTCTGAGTTACTATGGTCGGATTGTGCCGTTAGAGGAACTTAGGGTTAGTTGTGGTGTGTCCCGCGATGGCTCTAAAGCATCTAATTTGGTTAAAGCTGCTAGACGTTATGGAATGCAGGCCAAGGGTTATAAAAAATCCCTGGCTAACCTTAAAAAATTGCATCCTCCGTTTATTGTGTTTTGGAATTTTAATCATTTCCTAGTAGTAGAAGGATTTAGGAAAGAAATCGTCTTTATCAATGATCCAGCTGCTGGTCCACGACGGGTAACCAGCGAAGAATTTGATCAGGGTTACACGGGGGTAGTGCTGGTAATTGAACCAGGGCCAGAGTTCAAAAAAGGGGGTCAAAAACCCAGTATTACCTTAGCGCTATGGTTACGACTAAAAGGGTCTATTCCTGCAATTACATACTGTATAATAGTAGGATTTTTATTAGTTTTTCCTGGCTTAGTTATTCCGGTCTTTAATCAAATTTTTGTAGATAATGTGTTAGTCGAAAGTCGCACTGATTGGCTACGTCCCTTGATTTTAGCCATGGCAATTACCGTGCTCCTACAGGGGGTGCTGACCCTGTTACAATTGCGGTATTTGAGACAACTAAAAATTAAGTTATCCGTAGGAATGTCCAGCCACTTTCTATGGCACATCCTGCGATTACCAGCAAGATTTTATGCCCAGCGGTTTGCTGGAGAAATTAGTAATCGGGTTAAGCTAAATGACAAAGTGGCTGACGTGCTTTCGGGTCAGTTGGCAACAACAGTGATTAATTCCGTAATGGTAATCTTTTATGCCCTGGTGATGTTTGCCTATGATGGGGTACTCACTGTAATTGCTATAGTTTTTGCCTTGGTAAATGTCTTGACCTTACAATGGCTGGCTCGTAAGCGGGTGGACAGCTATATGCAATTAGCCCTAGACCGGGGCAAGGCAGCTGGGGTAGCGATCGCTGGACTACAGGGCATAGAAAGTGTCAAGGCATCCGCAACGGAGTCGGATTTCTTTGCGAGGTGGTCCGGTTACTATGCTAAAGCGGTTAATGGTCAGCAGAAACTGGAAGTAGCAAACCAAGTTTTAGGGGTTTTACCGCCTCTGCTAACCTCCTTAACCTCTATGCTAATTTTGGCGGTTGGGGGTCTAAGGGTAATGGAAGGATCTCTCAGTATTGGGATGTTAGTGGCTTTTCAAAGCTTGATGAACAGTTTTCAGAAGCCTGTCAACCAGTTAGTCAGGTTTGGCAGTACTCTCCAGGAACTCGATGGTGACCTCAATCGCTTGGATGATGTATTGGGCAACCCGATTGACCCCCAGTTGACCGAAGGGTTAGCTCAAACCGCTCATTCCCCTAACCGCCCCCAAGATCCGGTGGCAGCTCAAAGGGGAGATCAAGCAGAATCTGATTCATTTCCCACTCTCCAGGTCTGTCTTCAAGGTCATGTAGAATTACGCAATATTACCTTTGGCTATTCCCGAATAGATGGACCGTTAATTGAGAACTTTAATCTGACCCTGAAACCTGGTCAAAGGGTAGCGCTAGTAGGGGGTAGTGGTTCGGGGAAGTCTACCATAGCAAAGATAGTAACTGGTCTATACCAACCTTGGTCAGGGGAGATTCTATTTGATGGGATTCCAAAACAGCAGATTCCCAGGTCGGTGTTGACGAATTCCTTAGCAATAGTGGAACAGGAAATCTTTCTGTTTGGGGGGACAGTACGGGATAATCTGACATTGTGGGATAAGACGGTACCCCTGTCTGAGATAGTGCGCTCTTGTCAGGATGCGGCAATTCACGAGGTGATTCAGGCACTACCTGGGGGATATGAAGCCCAACTGATGGAAGGAGCTGGAAATTTAAGTGGAGGTCAGCGTCAACGTCTGGAAATTGCTAGAGCGTTGGTTAATGACCCAGCAATTTTGGTGATGGATGAGGCAACTAGTGCCTTGGATGGGTCAACGGAAACGATTATTGACCAGAATCTAAGGCGTCGGGGTATTTCTTGTATTATTGTAGCCCACCGATTGAGTACGATTCGAGATTGTGATCAGATTATTGTTCTGGAGCGGGGTAAGGTGGTGCAACGGGGTACCCATGAGGAATTGTGGCAGCAAGGGGGAGTTTATGGGCAGTTGATTAGTTCTAGTTATTAGGGAGTTTTTGATTAAAGACTTTTATACACAGAGCACAGATCAATCTCTTCGCGACCATTATTCAAATACAACGGTTCGGTTATTATAAACTAAAACACGATTTTGCAAATGTAAACGGACGGCTCTGGCTAAAACTAGGCGTTCTAAATCTTTTCCTTTGCGAATTAAATCCGCCACCGTATCTCGATGACTAACTCGCACCACATCCTGTTCAATAATCGGCCCTTCATCTAAGTCTTCTGTGACATAATGGGCAGTAGCCCCAATAATTTTAACACCTCTTTTATAGGCTCTTTGATAGGGCTTTGCTCCCGGAAATGCGGGCAAAAATGAATGATGAATGTTAATAATATTAGAAAAGCTTTTGACAAAGTCGGAACTGAGAATTTGCATATACTTTGCTAAAACTACTAAATCTATATTCGATTTTTCTAGAATCTCTAACTGCTTTTCTTCTTGCTGTAATTTCGTGTCTTTGGTAATCGGAAGATAATAGAACTCAATTCCAAATTGATCAGCAACAACTTTTAAGTTAGTATGATTGCTAATAATTAACGCAATTTCAGCTGGCATTTCGTTAGCTTGCCATCGCCATAATAAATCTAACAGACAATGATCTTGCTTTGTCACCCAAATCGCAATTCGAGGAACTTTATCAGAAAAATGGAGTTGCCAATTGGCATTCAGCGGTTTTGCGATCGCACTAAAAGCAGGATCAATCACATCTTTAGGTAAATTAAACCCGTCTAATTGCCATTCAATTCGGGTTAAAAAGATTCCAGTGGCAAAATCTGTATGTTGATCAGCGTGGATAATATTTCCACCATTGGAATAAATAAAGTTAGCCATCTTAGCCACAAGCCCTTGTTGATCGGGACAAGACAGTAGTATTGTTGCAGTGGGTGAATTCATCTTAACTTATGGACTAACAATTATTTTGAATTAAAATAATAGATAAATAACCATTATATAAAATAATATCTGATTCGTCTAGACTAAACATTGAGGGAATTTACGTAACGTTAATACCTAAGTATTCACCTATAGCGTTTATAGGATTAATGAGGTACACATTATTTTTTACCTCTTTCCTCTTGCCTTTTCCCTCTTACCTGCTCCCTGCTCCCTGCTCCCTGCTCCCTGCTCCCTGCTCCCTGCTCCCTAAAAACCAGAAATTTGTACCTCACAAGTCGTATAATTGCTATAAATGCTTACCTTGCAGAAACCACGCTAAAATATTGGCAAAACTACTGTAGAATAGGCTAGCCATGACACGCAAAACAACTCGACGTAAGTTTATCGTGAGCAGTGTTGCTGCTGCGGGTGGTATTGTTGGAAGTGCAGCATGGCATCAACAGCAGTCTAAACTGTCAGCAAAAGCAGCCATTCAACTGCCAACAGCACCTACAATGCCAGAAAGAGTGTTAGGTAAAACGGGGGTTAAGGTTCCAATCTTTGGGTTGGGAGGTGCAGGACAAACCCCTTTGTCCAAGATGAATCGAGAAGCTGATGCCGTCGCTCAAATTGAAGCAGCATTACAGTTTGGAATTAGTTATTTTGATACGGCAGCTAGTTATGGCCCCAGCGAATACTATATGGGTAAGGTATTACCTGCTTATCGCTCTAATCTATTTTTAGCAACAAAAACAGCACAACGAGATCGAGATGGGGCTTGGCGAGAGTTAGAGCGATCGCTTAAACGCCTTCAAACTGATTCTATCGATTTATGGCAATTACATCACGTTTCTTTTCACGAAACATTAGATCAGATTTTTAGTCCCAATGGCGCTATAAAAAACCTTGGAGTGCATCCCGATTTTGCATTAAGCATAAATACTTAAGTTGGGTGTTGACCAATCAGAGGTAAGCTTTAATTGGTTGACCTATGATCTCATGAGTGCTGCGTGCTGGATGCTGACAAACATGCCCAAATCAAAGCCCACGCCCGAGCAATTGCTGCTTTACGTGTGCGTAGAAACCGACCCTGAGCAGGTTCAAACCAAGTCCTGGATTGAAGTTGCGGTTCGTGGTCATATATCTCGAGCATGTCAGTCCAGAGATAGGAAATTTTTTATCCAAACCAGCAGCGGCACCCGTGCCGGACGAAAACGTACCCTCAACAGCATCCTTGGGAAATTGAGTTTGAGCGAGAAACAAGCTCATGTGCTAATGGTCAAACCCTACACAAGGTGGAGTCCGTATTTGGAGAAGTCCTGTCATCTGCTGAGTGCCAACGCCTCCTACAACAATAGCCAGGGGCTCAGTGGGACGAAAGCAACGTCCCTCAAGTACTCAAGCATCGGTGCGCTTACCTCAACGGACAATTCTCAACTTGAGTCTTACAAAACATCCCATGCACTCGGTGGGAAGTGTGGGAAGTGCGGTAATTTTCGCCCGAATTTTTACCTAATTGCATGCATTGAGATGCACCCGAACCTTGGAACCTAACTAGAATCAAGTGACCGTGGTGAAAATTACGACGAAAAACTGGCGGTTTTCTCCAAACTTACTCTAAAACAACAGGACAAGACCATGCCAATTCCAATTCAAGCCGGACACGTACCGCGTCACTGCGGCTTTATGTTCGGTAAACAACCTGAGTACAACTCAAACAGACAACTAATTAAAAAGGACAAACACTCATGAAAAAACAAAAACTTCCTAAGCAATCTGCACCTGTGATTCGGCACGCTAGCCCCGCTACCATGTCCGGTGAGCATGGTGTTGAAGCCAGCGGTTTCTTGGACATAGTAAAAAAAATAGGACAGGGGGCCTTGGAAGGTGCAGTAGGGTCATTGTTAAAGTAATGAGGCAAAGTGTTGATATAAATCATTGATATATGGTTACTTCAACATTAGATCTCTCTAGTTTTGATAAATGGTATCAGCCAGTGTACCTTAAATCACCCTCCTAAAGGTCTGAAACAAAACCACTAACTAGGTGGTTGTCGCAACCAACTAGTTAGTGCGATCGCTTATCTTTTCGGGTGCGTTAACCAAGTGTAACGCACCTCTTTAACTATCAGTGTGCTCGCTTATCCTAGGGTTAACACTCCCATGGTAAAATCTACAACTAAACGCTTTGTTCGTAACCACAAAACACCTAAAAGACTATTCACCAGTTCATTCCCTCCTAACACTTCAACCGTAAACTCCTTTTCCTCAATAACTACCTTTCCCTCCTATAGCGTTTGTATTTGAGATGTTAACATAGGATTGATATAAAAAGGGAACAGGGAACAGGAAACAGGGAACAGTAGTCAAGATATCCGAGCAGTGTCAACATCCTCGACCTTTTGCTAAAACTGTTTTACCAGTGGCGCGAGAGAAAAATGTAGGAGTGATTGCTATGAAAGTTCCGGCTTATGGCAGGTTATTCAAAAATGGTGTGTTAGATGGCATGGAGCAAGCCATGGGTTATGTATTGTCTTTAGAGGGAGTACATTCTTGTATTATTGCCGCCGAATCCGTTAAGCAATTAGAATCAAATTTTAAAGTCGCCCAAGCATTTCAATCCTTAAGTTCAGCACAAATGACTGCTATTGAAGCACGGACAGCTTCTGCTTGGCAAGACAATACATTTTTCCGGCGGTGGACGTAAAACTGTAGCAACGTATACCCTCGATACCTACAGATCAGCACTAGGGTGCGTCATTGACGCACCCTACAATCTTAGCTGAATCGCCTATCAACAATGCTGCGAGATATAGCAGTCGCCAGGGCAGGCGCGGATATGACAAAAGTCTCAAACCTAAGTAAGCGCAAGAGTTTCACTTCTGACTTCTGACTTCTGACTTCTGACTTCTGACTTCTGCTAGATCTAAGGATTAACCTACTGGTCCTGAGGGCTCTTGTGCCTTAAACTCAGGACAATAGATCAGATACTTGCCAGTAACATAACCTTGTAAGGGCGCAGAAATAGGAACCCAGCCATTACTACCACGATTAACAATCGTTACCTTAGAACCATCAGCGATAATGCCAATAATCTCGCCATCATTTGACGGTGATTTGCGCACATTTAAACCCTGTGGTGCTGAAACTTCCCGACAATTCTCTTCCGATGGTGGTGGTGTTGGACAAGGTTTTATTTTAATAAACTTGCCAGACACATAACCGATTATGGGTTCTGAAATCTTCACCCAGCCATCTGCACGTATACTCTCAATCTTGACCTCAGTACCATTTTTTAATGTACCGATACTGGGGCCACCAGGAGTTGAACGCACTATCAGCTCACTACCACTAGTGGTAACTGTACCACACTCTTTTTTGACAGTGGGGCAGGGTTGAAGATACGCCTCAGACACATAACCTTTCTGGGGAGAAACCATCGGTACCCAACCATCACTACTAGTACCCTTGATAGTGATTGTAGTACCATTTTCTACAACACCGACGATCGTACCACCAGGGGTCGCACGCACATTGAGCGGGTTACCCTTAGTCGATACTAGACGACATTCTTCTTTCGGAGGAGGTGGTGGACAAGGTTTGAGATATCGGTCGGAAACATAACCCTTTTGGGGAGAGACAAGCTGTACCCAACCATTAGTAATGCTATTGATGATAGTGACTTTAGTGCCATTGTCCAAGTCACCAATAATCCTACCACCAGGACTCTGACGTACATTCAGACCCTTGCCAGTATTGGTCGAAACTATACGACATTCCTGCTTAGGTGGTGGTGGACAGGATTGGAGATACTGCTGAGAAATATAACCTGACAAGGGAGAAGAAATTTTTGCCCAGTCTTGGTTTACTATTTGCTCAAGGGTAACCTCAGACCCGTTTTTGACGAAACCGATAATCCGGTAATTGCTACCGGGTCCACTACGGACATTGAGATCACTGCCTCTAGTCACCACTTTGCGGCATTTGTCTGTAGCCGCAGCTAGTTGAAATTTTGCTTGGTTCTCAAATGAGATGTTTTCTAAACGAGAGGATGGGGTAAATTGAGCGATCGCAGGACTAGTAGCATAAGATGGCGCAGGAAAAGCTGTAAACGCTAGCGCCACAGAGATGCACACCACTAGTAATTTTCGCCAACCACTAATCTTTCTGATCATATGTTGGATTGATTATTCACTATCAAAAAAGTGGAATGGCTTTATTTTATTAGAAGCCCCGAGAAAACCCCAGACTCTCGATTCCTAGCTTCGTGGTGGCAAGAATAGAACAGGGTGCCAGCTGCTGCGCATTAAATCACCGGCTAAGCTACGCACTGACCAATCTAAGAATTTCCCTTTTTGATCGGAAGAGATTGCGATCGCAGTAATATCATATTCTAAGGCTGTGTCTAAAATCTCTTCACGGGGATTGCCCACTCGCACGTCTGTATTGACCTGTAAGCCAAGCTGTTCTAACTCTGCTTTTACTGGTTCTAGCTTCTCTTGAGCTTTTTGTAGCTGAGGCTCTTTAGATAATTCTCTGCGCCCCCCTTCACTGACTACCCACAACAGCATACACTGCTTTAGTGAGTCATCGGGTGCTTGTTTAGCATACTCTTTGACCCTTTCCACGACAGATTGAGACGCTGTAGTGCCGTCATAGGGAATTAGCAAATACCGGAATAGATGTTTGCAGCGTAGATCGAGTTCTTCGCAGGTGTAAGCTGAAATCAGTTGTGGTCGCAGCATTAGCAATGGTGTACTACATTCCTTGGTCAAGGTTGCTGTAGTGCTACCGAAAAGCTTTTCTTGTAATAAGCTGCGCACTGGCGTGCCAATCAGGATGACATCAGCATTGTAACGTTTGGCGATTTTAGGAATATTTTCCTTAGGACGACCTGACATCACTTCGATGTGAACCTCTACCCCTTCAGGTATGTTGGTCAAACCCTTTTCAAAGCGGCGACGAGCTTGTTCTATTCCTTCTTCATCAATACGAGGTATTTCTCCCTCTTCCCAAAGCGGAACAAAGTGGCAGAAGATGATTTTCTTGAGCCCACCAGCCGCTAAACTGGGGACAAACTCTACTAGCCGATATAAACCGTCAGAGAAATCGGTGCAGATTAGGCAATGCTGAAACATATGCAGGGAGGATGGCTTTTTCTTAGAGTTTCTTTCAGACTAGAACACTTTACAATTACTTTAGATAGTTTTGCATTAATTTATACAATTTTATAAACTATTTATCCTGACTTGCCTAGAGTGAATTGGGGTATTGCCAATCCGTAAGCTATCAGATATCAGCTATCAGCTAATTCGCACTTATCACAGGCTAGAAGCCTGTGCCACCCACGCTACTTGAGGTGCTTTTGAATGAAACAGGTAAGGATTCGCTTAATCTCTGTTACCTCTACTGACGGCTGAACGCGCACGCGTGAGCTTTTAGCTCACCGCTGACCGCTGAACGCGCACGCGTGCGCGAGCGCGCATATGCTTACCTTTAAGCAAGCCTGCGGCTATAATACTTAGCCTGATATTAGTTAACAATAAGTTGAATCAATTAATTTTAATTTTAATTAAATCTTAAGCTAATTCAAGTTGACGCCCCAGCATCCCCAGCTCCTTTCCTACCTACGGAATTGAGCAAGAGAAGGAGGTCGCGGCTCAATTAAGGCGAATAACAATCACACTAGGGCTTTAGCTATAATCCCCACTCGTGTTTTAGGACTTCTTTGTACATTGTTTCACGCATCATCATTTGCTCATAGAGTTTGATTAGGAATTCCTGAGCTTGCTCACGGCTCATTTTCTGGACCTGAGATTCAAAGGACCGCAGGTTAAATTTTTGCTCCAGGGAAAGTTCTACTGGTTTAGACATAGTTGAGCTCCTTAAAAACTAATCATGGGTTTTGGCTGGCTAGAGCAGCCCTAGTTTTGATCAGGCTAGGTATCGGTAAATGTATCAACCGTTAACCTATCTGACCTTTAATGAAGAATCGTAACAAGTATTTGACAAAATGACCAGGATTTGATCCATTCTGAGGTTATATATGACCTAGACTATTTCTAGCAAGTTCCCTGGCTAGGATTGATGCTGTGGAATTCGGTATAATTTTTCCTAATACTCCATACAACACAAGTTGATGATTTGATAATCAACAGGACTTAGGTAAAAATAGAACACCACAAAGGTGCTGAATTCCTACGGTTTGTTAATAATGCATCTTACCGGTAGAGTTATTCAGTAAGCTGTGAGCAACACACTGCTATTTCATGGGATTGGCCTTTGGCCCACGGGGGGCGCGTTCGGCTTTGCTGCCCCAAAGGCGATTGACATGCAGGTCACGCTGCGCGAGTCACGGGAAGCTTCCGCGCTTGTGCGATTGACATGCAGGTCACCCTTGGCCTTTGGCCAAAGCTTCTGCGCTTGTGCGATTGACATGCAGGTCACGCTACGCGATCGCAAAACTATAGACACGCCACAAACGCCCTGAATTACTAGGCTTCGTTAATAACGCACTTTACCGGTAGAGTTATTTAGTAACCTGTGATCAAAATATTGCTATTCCATGTGTTCGCGTAGCGTGCCCCAAAGACCAATCCCATGGCGCGGGATACAACCAGCACCCTAACGGAATAGTATTGAATTAAATATAGTTAACTAAATATTAGCCAGTTGTTGACCTAGACCCTAGACGGTTAACGATTCATCCTTAGTTACTTACCTGGTCAATGCTAGTTAATCCGGAATTCCCTGGCTGTCAACAAACAAGCCATCGCTACAATATAGCTAAAATAGGGATATGCCCAAATCTACTTCTTCTGAAAACTCTCCCCCGCTCCCTGATGATGACGCAATGGCAGCATCCCCGCTACTGATCCTAATTGATGGTCATTCTCTGGCTTTTCGCTCCTATTTTGCTTTTGCCAAAAGTCGTCAGGGTGGATTACGCACTAAAACTGGAATTCCTACCAGTGTCTGTTTTGGCTTCATTAAATCTTTGCTAGAGGTAATGGAGTCAGAAAACCCGAATGCGATCGCAATTGCTTTCGATACCAAAGAAGCCACCTTTCGCCAACAAGCCGATGCTAGTTATAAAGCCAATCGCACCGAAACACCAGAAGATTTCCTCCCAGATGTAAACAATCTCCAGCAGTTACTGGAAGGGTTAAGAATCCCAGTAATAACCTCTCCTGGTTATGAAGCTGATGATGTATTGGCAACTTTAGCTCACCAAGCTACTGATCAAGGCTATCGTGTCAAAGTTGTATCTGGCGATCGCGATTTATTTCAACTAGTTGCTCCAGATAAAGGGATTACCGTTTTATATCTCAGTGGTGCCTTTGCAAAAGGGAGTGCTACAGTTGGACCTGCGGAATATGGATTGGAAGAAGTAGAAGCAAAATTGGGAGTATTACCTTCTCAAGTTGTTGATTATAAAGCCCTCTGTGGCGATCCATCCGATAATATTCCTGGAGTTAAGGGTATCGGAGCAAAGACTGCAGTTAAGTTACTCAAAGAGTACCAAAACCTGGATAATATTTATGCTTCCCTTGATACTATTAAGGGTGCGGTTAAGAAGAAGCTGGAAGTAGGTAAGTTAGATGCAGAACATGCTCGCTATTTGGTTGAATTGCGATTTGATACTCCTATCGATATTGATTTAGAGCAGTGTCAGCTCCAAGGATTTGATCCTAAGGTGCTCAAACCGCTATTGGAGAAGTTAGAGTTAAAGTCATTTATCAGTCAAATAGATAAACTTCAGCAGCGTTTTGGTGGCGTAGTGCTAGAGGATATCCAGACTGATGTCCCAAATAATACTGATAGTGATACTGATAGCGATACTGATAGCAATACTGATACTGAGGAAGATGATGATATTTCCTTTTTCAGTGTAGCGGAAACGGAAGAGTTTCAAGAGCAAGGATCTAATACTGGTTCGATCCAACCACAAATTATCGATACTATAGACAAGCTCAATCAATTAGTTGAACAGCTAAAATACTATACCGATGCTGGAAATCCTGTGGCTTGGGATACAGAAACTAGTGATTTGGAACCACGGGATGCTCAGTTGGTGGGGATTGGCTGTTGTTGGGGAAAAGAATTTACTGATGTTGCTTATATTCCTATCGGTCATAAAGATGGGACTAATTTAGATAAGGATATTGTCTTAGAATCCCTACGTCCAATTTTAGAAAGCTCAGATTATCCCAAAGTATTACAAAATAGTAAATTTGACCGACTAGTGTTCCGTTGTAACGGGATTCAGCTAGCAGGAGTGGTATTCGATACCATGCTAGCGAGTTATGTACTCAATCCTGAAACTAGCCATAAACTTAGTGACTTAGGGCTGCACTATTTAGGAATAGAAGCAAAAAGTTATGAGGACTTAGTTCCAAAAGGAAAAACTATCGGAGATTTAGACATCCCCACGGTAGCCGATTACTGTGGGATGGATGCTTATACCACCTTCGGAATAGTTTCTAAATTGCGAGAAGAATTGGCGAAAATTCCAGCTCTGCAGGAATTGTTGCTAGATGTAGAGCAACCCCTCGAACCGGTATTAGCTGAGATGGAATACCAGGGGATTAGTATTGATAAGGATTATCTGGAACAGTTCTCCCAAGAGTTGGAAAAGGATTTAGTGGCAATTAAACAGCAAGCCTATCAAGATGCTGGACAAGAATTCAATTTAGGCTCACCTAAACAGCTGAGTCAGTTACTGTTTGAGAAACTAGGGTTAGATCGTAGGAAGTCTCGTAAAACCAAAACCGGTTACTCTACCGATGCTACTATATTAGCTAAATTACAAGGAGACCATCCAGTAGTAGATGCTGTTCTGGAATACCGTAGTTTATCTAAATTAAAATCTACATATGTGGATGCTTTACCAGCACTGATGCGTTCCGATACTAAACGAGTACATACGGATTTTAATCAGACCGTGACCACAACTGGTAGACTATCCTCCTCTAGTCCTAATTTACAAAATATTCCTATTCGTACTGATTTTAGTCGCCAGATTCGGAAGGGTTTTATTCCAGAATCCGGTTGGCTGTTGGTATCCGCTGACTATTCCCAAATTGAGTTACGAATCCTAGCTCACTTGAGTCAAGAGCCAGTGCTAGTGGAGGCTTATCAAACTCAAGCCGATGTCCATACCTTGACAGCGCAAATGTTATTTGATAAAGAAGACATTACTGCTGAAGAGCGGCGCTTGGGTAAGATAATTAACTTTGGCGTAATTTACGGCATGGGAGCACAACGGTTTGCTCGGGAAGCTAAGGTATCGGCAGCTCAAGGAAAAGAATTTATTGATCGATTGAATCAGCGCTATCCTCTAGTGTTTGCTTATTTAGAGGAAACTAAGAAAAAAGCGATCGCACAAGGCTATGTAGAAACTATACTCGGACGGCGTCGCTACTTTAGCTTTGGTGGTAACAGTCTCAGAAGGCTGCAAGGTAAGCCTCTTGATCAGATTGATCTCGATCAACTTAAGGGTATCAATCCCTATGATGCTGGGTCATTAAGAGCAGCAGCTAATTCCCCAATCCAAGGCTCTAGCGCTGATATAATCAAAATTGCTATGATTAATTTGTATCAAGTATTACAGAAATATA
Organism: Moorena sp. SIO4G3; assembly: GCF_010692305.1. Lineage (NCBI taxonomy): Bacteria > Bacillati > Cyanobacteriota > Cyanophyceae > Coleofasciculales > Coleofasciculaceae > Moorena > Moorena sp. SIO4G3. The sequence goes on from NZ_JAAHIG010000002.1 coordinate 27,003, forward strand.
AGGCGCGGTTGCTATTACAAGTCCATGATGAACTAATCTTTGAAATTCCCCCTGATGAATGGGAAGAATTGCAGGTAGAAATTCGGGAAACTATGGAATCAGCAGTTAAGTTGACTGTTCCTTTAGTTGTGGAAATACATGCTGGGGAAAATTGGATGGAAGCGAAATAGGGTAATAGTGCGTAGGGTGCGTTAGGGGCGGACTTGTCCTGATTTTTCTCCTCGTAGCCAGGGTTGGAATAGTCCGCCCCGTAACGCACCACCGAGTCTAATTCAGAGTTGAAACTCCCCGGTATAATGATGAAATCTTTACTGAATAAGGGTTTTGGAATTTAGAAGTGTTTGCCCTGCTTGTGGCTAGAGATACAAAACCATTCGCAAACCATCATCTACCTCCTCCTGTAAATAGTCTGGAAGTGAGCCGATGCGTTCAGTTAGAAATACTTTGTCAACTGTGAAAATCTGAGAAACATTAGCGACAGAATCTCTAGATAAGCCTGATACTTTGCTAGGCAACAATACGTTGCCTGGGGCTTCTGCTAGCTGAGTATTTGAGGTAATTATTACAACGATAACCGTATTTATAGGGCTCTGATTAAAAAGATCATCTTGAATTATCAACACAGGACGACGATATCCTGGTTCAGAACCTTTTGGGTCAGGCAGATTTGCCCACCAAATTTCCCCACGATACATTACCATTTCTCATCAGGCAGAGACATGAACTGTATCTTTGCCATCACTGGATCTAGCTCAGAAGACTCTTTAGAGTAGACTTCATTCAGCTTGTGTAAAATTTGATGGCGATTGTACTTTTTAAGATAAGCTTTTAATGCTTTTAGGTAGAGTTCACTACGTGACAAGCCCATCTCTTTAGCAAGGGCTTCTGCCTCTTCAAAAACTGAGTCTGGAAGTGAAATTGCGGTTTTCATAGTGACCTTAGGAATAAGACCTATTTCTTAATTATACTTTGGTTATACCAAGATTGCAATAGCTCCGCCTATTATGTATTTAAGTAGGTTATTTAAATTATAACTAGGTGGGTATAAATAAACGTTAAAACCTAAGCATTAAGCCCTCAGCCGTTGACCGTAGGCCACGCTACTTTAGGTCAGTCAGCTTCAAAGAAACCTAGAACGAAAGAATTTAATAGTTCCAGATTAATGAGAATTGAAAGTTTGGAGAAAAGTGCTTGGCCATTGGCCACGCTACGCGAACAGCATGCTACACGCTTCGACGCTGATAGCTGACCTCGCTAAGCCCCTGACCCCCTCAACTACTCGCCGGAAAACTCCCACCAACAAAGTGAATATCACTGAAGGTTTCAATCCACAAACGAGCGCCACAATCCAGTGGATTATCCGGCTGATACACAATCTTACACGGACCTAGGATTTCCACTTCATTACCATAGAGATTGGTGCCCTTTCGTTTTACTGAAATCACTGGCTTCCGGTCTTTGGGGCTTTTCTTCATATTCGAGCCAATGTGATTGCGATTAACATTAATCTTCGCTAAAGCTGGCGGACGACTAGTGCGCCATTTCCCCTTTGGTCCACGATTACCTTTGGTAATTTGTGGCAAATCGTTGAACAGAGGAATAATCCAGAATTTCCCGCTTTTATAGGCACCCCGCACCCGACCCTTCTCTAGGAGTTGGCGCAATCGTCGAGAAGAAATTCCTAATAGAGATGCCGCTTCAGTAGTTCCAACGCACTTGTTCATCAGTTATCTCCCCTTTAACTATTCCGATAATACTAGTGTAATGGATAAAATGATAATTGGCAATTTTCGGGAATCGGGAATCGGGAATCGGGAATCGGGAATCGGGAATCGGGAAGAAACTACTTATTTGAGTACAAAAAGTACCCTCAGGGGTACTGCAAAGTCTATGTTAAATCAGACATAAAGGAGGAAAGGAATTGCCTTTAATGGTTCAGATCCTTCTCAATCACTTGAAGAATAGCTAGATTCTTTAGACATATAAGTACTACGGTGATCATATGCAAAATTACAAACAAGATCAAAAGCAAGATCAAAAGCAACCAAAGCAACCAAATCCACCTAGATCTTTAGTTAAGAATTTTTTATGGTTCGGAATCGGTATTGCTACACTTTTCATTACTGGTAAGGGAGTCATTTTTGGCTATCAGCAATGGTTATCTCATGATGAAGAGCGAGTATTTGTGGAAACGATGGAAGACCTGATCATTAATAAAGACTTTGTCGAGTGTATGAACAAAGCTCTAGACATTCCTGAAAGTTCTCAAAACTATTCTAATGCGCAAGCTTTTTTGAATCAGTGTGCTCAAGGACAGTTGGATCAAGCCAAGAAAGTGGTAAAAACTCTGGAGTTGAAACCAGTTGATGAGAATTATAAATTAGCCATTAACTTGGCCAAACAAATTCCTTCATCAACCTCTGTATATAATCAAGCTCAAGATGCGATCCTTAAGTGGAACGAAAAGTTAAAACAAGTAGTTGGAGTAGAAGGCTTTACTGATGGAATCTATTTGTACCATCATGATCAAGAATATGATAGATATATTATTTTGGAAAAGCAAGGCAATACTATCTTAGGTAAACAATATTATTTTCAAAGTGATGCTGTCGCTTGTTTTAGAGGAGTTATACGGCGTAATGTAGTTGAAGAAGTAAGTCAAATTTCTGGTGGCATTGATGTTATACCACAGATCGAAAGTGTTGATCCAATAGATTTATCTAAGTGGTATCGAATAAGTTGGGATAAAGCGTCTAAGTCTAGCAATGAGGCTCTACAATATGCCTATTATTATAGGAATATTCTTATAGAAGATTGTCGAAAAGAATTCCTTGAGCAAATCCCTTAACAGACTTAGCAAATAGTTGAACAGAGGAATAATCCAGAATTTACCGCTTTTATAGGCACCCCGAACACGATTTTTCTAGAAGTTGGCGCAATCGTCGAGAGGAAATTCCTAATAGAGATGCGGCTTCAATAGTTCCAACGCACTTGTTCATCAGCTGAAAAGTATACATAGCATATATTGCAACGATTATTTTAACCCTAACCTCTTTAGTGCTTTACACACTAAAACCTACAAAATTAAAATTCGCAGCAGTTGTCAGGAACAAAGAATGGGAACAGTAGTCAAGAATAATGAAAATGCACCTAATTGAGCAGATAAAATATGAAAAAATTAACTCTTTTGTGTTCATTTGTTTATACTTTGCTTATGCCCACACCTGTTTTTGCTGGTATTCAAAACGTTAGGTATATGCACCAAAATGCCAATAATAGCTTCAATGTAATTTGTTTGGATGGTAGCCTAGAAGAAAAAGTTAATACTCAGGCTATTCTCAATAACTCAATTTGTAAGCACACGAGTAATCAAGGGACACCTTCAAGTAATAATAGTAATCAAGGGACACCTTCAAGTAATAATAGTAATCAAGGGACACCTTCAATTAAAAATAATCTTATCTGTGCTCCTACTTGGCCTCCTGGCAGTTATCAAATTACCAGGATTTCTGATGATAAAAAGATTGGAGATACATCTTCTTTCAACACTTGCCAACAAATATTGAATAGTGCAACTGCTGATCTTGTCTGTGCTCCTACTTGGCCTCCTGGCAGTTATCAAATTACCAGGATTTCTGATGCAAAGAAGATTGGGGATACATCTTCTTTAAACATTTGCAAACAAATATTGAATGGTGTAAGTTCTGATCTTGTCTGTGCTCCTACTTGGCCTCCTGGCAGTTATCAACTTACCAGGATTTCTGATGGGAAGAAGATTGGGGATAAATCTTCTTTGAAAATTTGCTTAAGGCTTATTAGCCCCAACCAAGAAAACTAAGAGTTGCTTTTATTGCGTCGCTGAGTCCAGGTGTTAATCCCTCAAAACCCCAGCTTATGCACCGCCCTACATCACTAACCAATCATAGATAACACCGTATTATTCTGCTGTGAAATAACCCTATAACCACTGAAAAAAATCTGATCTTCATCAGCTTTGATAAGCTTTAAGTCTGATTGGAAACAATATCTTTATTAATTTCAGCATAAAATCTACCTGTAGGGTGCGTTGCAACGCACCCTACGCTAGTTATAGCGTATAATTCCTAATTTTGCGTAAGTCCTGACAACCAACCCGATGACATCCACATTATGGCTCTTCCGTACTAATAGCAGGGAAATCTAAAGTTGTAAGGAATGGCCTTTAAGGATCAGATCCTTTTCAATCACTTGAGGAGTGGTTAGAATCTTTAGACATATAAATACTAGAGTCATCAGATGCAAAATTACAAACAAGATCAGAAGCTAGTAAACCCGCAGAATCCACCTAGATCTTTAGTTAAGAATTTTTTATGGATGGGAATCGGTATTGCAACACTTTTCATTACTGGTGAGGGAGTCATTTTTGGCTATCAGCAATGGCTATCTCATCAAGAGCGACTATTTGTGGAAACTATGGAAGACCTGATCATCAATAAAGACTTTGTCGAGTGTATGAACAAAGCTCTGGAAATTCCTGAAACTTCTCACCAATCGTATAATGCACGAGCTTTTCTAAATCAGTGTGCTCAAGGACAGTTGGCTCAAGCAGAGAAAGTGGTAAAAACTCAGGAGTTGAAACCCGTTGATGAAAATTATAAATTAGCCATTAACTTGGCAAAAAAAATTCCTTCATCAACGTCTGTCCATAATAAAGCTCAAGATGCGATCCTTAAGTGGGAAAAAAAGTGGAGACAATTAGTTGGAGTAGAAGGCTTTACTGATGGCATCTATTTTTATCAACACAACAAAGACTATAGTAGATATATTATTTTTCAAAAGCAAGGAAATAGTATCTTAGGGACAAGATATACGTTTCAAAGTGATGATATCCTTTGTTTTAAAGGAATTATACGGCGTAATATACTGGAAGATGTAACTGGAATTTCTTATGGCCTTGATTTTATACCACAGGTCGAAAGTGTTGACCCAATAAATTTATCGAAGTGGTATCGAATAAGTTGGGATAAAATCTCTACCTCTAGCAAGTATGCTCTACAATATGCTTATAACAATAAGCATCATCATATAGAATCTTGTCAAAAAGAATTCGATAAAAACCCTTGACCGACTTAGCTAGTAGCCGGAAAACTACCACCAGCGATGCAGAGGTGCGACCCGTGGCGAATTAAATTCGCCTACGGAAAGCGCACCTAAGCGGTCTTGGGGGTTCCCCCCATGAGCGACTGCATCAAGAAATAAAGTCAATATCACAGAAGGTTTCAATCCACAAACGAGCGCCACAATCGAGTGGATTATCCGGCTGATACACAATCTTACACGGAGCATTTATTTTCGGGAATCGGGAGTCGGGAATCGGGAGTCGGGAATCGGGAATCGGGAATGCGATCGCGTAGCGTGACCAAAGGTAAATCCCGTAGCGTGGCCTACGGCCAATCGCTTTTAGCGGCTCCAAGCTCCCATGCCAGATAGTTATGTATAACAATTAATTAGTTAATTTATTTTTGGGTACACAGGATTTTTCTCCACTCCACTACTCCCTGCTCCCTGCTCCCTGCTCCCTGCTCCCTATTCCCTGCTCCCGATTCCCGACTCCCGACTCCCGAAAAAATTTGTTACAAAAGTTTTCAAAAAATGTTATAATGAAAGATTATTTGTGTTATAATAAAATTACCGTGGGCGCTAAAACGTTCCACGGTAAGAGCCAGCCGACAGTTTCTCCCGGCTACAGGCTGGCTCTGGAGCCCCAGTTAAGGAGATACCTAATATTTTATGTCGTACTCTCAACGCCTATATCCATGGGCGCTCATTCGTCTACTGCCTCTAATGCAGCGGATGGTTGTTCGTCGTTTTCGGAACCGCTCTGATGCGGAGGGTCACTTGCAGGCTCTTAAACGGCTGATGCCTGATGAAAAATTTATTATTATCTTCGATTTAGGAGACCCTATAGACGGCGATTCTATAGACGGCGAGTCTACAGAGGAAGAATCTTAAGAAGCAGGAAGTGTAGGAAGTTTTAAAAGCCCAGCTCTTTACTAATAGACCTCTTGCAAAAGTATTTTTCTGATAGTGTTTACGTCAATTCTTGTCCACTGTTCCCTGTTCCCTGTTCCCTGTTCCCGACTTCTGGAAGAAGTCTAATCAAATTTTAGTTGAACCCCATAAAAAGCCCTGCAAAGTGGGGTGCGTGTAAGTCAATCATTAGTCTTGATTCGGTCAATTCTCTATGGCAAAACCTGTAGATATTGGTAGCAAACGCCTAATCAGTTTAGCACCCAATGCTTGGGTGCAATGGGTAACCGGTAATTCCCAAGTGCGGGCATCTCAGTTACTGGATGCTGAGTTTCAATGGATTAGTCGAGAAAGCGATGTAATTGTTAAAGCGTCTAGTCCTCAACATCAAGAATTTCTGATTCTCAATGAATTACAACTACGCTATGACCAGAACATGCCTCAGCGAATGCGCAATTATGTGGCTTTAGCTGAGGAGAAATACAACCTATCCGCTTATCCGGTATTAATTAACATCTTGCCACCTCCAACCACGGTTACTATTGAAAATTGTTACGACAGTGAATTCATGGGATTAAAGGCGCGTCAAGATTATCGGGTAATTAATCTCTGGGAAGTAGAGGCTGAATTAGTATTAGAACAACCATTACCTCCTCTATTTCCATTTGTACCGATCTTAAAAGGAGGTGGTAGTGAATCAAAATTGCGCTCAGCGGTGCAGGCTTTACGAGCGGATCAAACCTTGAATCAACTAGAACCGTTGTTAGCTTTTTTTGCTAGCTTCGTGTTAGAGATACCTTTAATTCAACAAATCATGAGGTGGGATATGACAGTATTACGAGAATCACCCTGGTATCAAGAGATTTTACAAGAGGGTCTTGCTCAAGGGATTGAACAAGGCATTGAACAAGGAATTGAACAAGGCATCCAACAAGGGGTTGCTCAAGGAATTGAACAAGGCATCCAACAAGGGGTTGCTCAAGGGATTGAACAAGGGATTGAACAAGGGATTGAACAAGGCATCCAACAAGAACGTCGAGGCAGTTTAGAGCGCATCCTTAAACTGCGATTTTCCGAGATTCCTTCAGAGATATCCGTCAGAATTCAAGCCTTAACTCTCGAACAATTAGAAGAGTTGATGGCAACAGCATTAACCGTTAACTCCCTAGATGAGTTTATTCAAGATTTGCCCAATTAATTAATTAAATAAGGCCACACCCCACCTCGACCGTGGGGTGGGTTTTCCTCGAATTCAACAAATCATGAGGTGGGATATGACAGTATTACGAGAATCACCCTGGTATCAAGAGATTTTACAAGAGGGTCTTGCTCAAGGCATTGAACAAGGCATCCAACAAGAACGTCGAGGCAGTTTAGAGCGCATCCTTAAACTGCGATTTTCCGAGATTCCTTCAGAGATATCCGTCAGAATTCAATCCTTAACTCTCGAACAATTAGAAGAGTTGATGGCCACAGCATTAACCGTTAACTCCCTAGATGAGTTTAGTCAAAATTTGCCTAATTAATTAAATAAGGCCACACCCCACTTCGACCGTGGGGTGGGCGTAAGTCAATAATTAGTCTTAATTGGATCAATTGTATGACAAAACGTGCAGATAGCGATGCAGCGCGGTCTTGGGGGTTTCCCCCATGAGCGACTGCATCAAGACATTGGTAGCAAACGCCTAATCAGTCTCGCTCCTAATGCTTGGGTGCAATGGGTAACCGGTAATTCCCAAGTGCGGGCATCTCAGTTACTCGATGCTGAGTTTCAATGGATTAGTCGCGAAAGCGATGTCATTGTAAAAGCGTCTAGTCCTGAACACTCCGAATTTCTGATTCTCAATGAATTACAACTACGCTATGACCAGAACATGCCTCAGAGAATGCGCAATTATGTTGCCTTAGCTGAGGAGAAATACAACCTATCCGCTTATCCGGTATTAATTAACATCTTGCCGCCCCCAGCCACGGTTACTATTGAAAATTGCTACGACAGGGAATTCATGGGATTAAAGGCTCGTCAAGATTATCGGGTAATTAATCTGTGGGAAGTAGAGGCTGAATTAGTATTAGAACAACCATTACCTCCCCTATTTCCATTTGTCCCAATTTTATTTGGAGGTGGTAGTGAATCAAAATTGCGCTCAGCAGTGCAGGCGCTACGAGCGGATCAAACCTTAAATCAACTAGAGCCATTGTTAGCTTTCTTCGCTAGCTTTGTATTAGAAATACCGTTAATTCAACAAATCATGAGGTGGGATATGACAGTATTACGAGAATCACCCTGGTATCAAGAGATTTTACAAGAGGGTGTTGCTCAAGGCATTGAACAAGGCATCCAACAAGAACGTCGAGGCAGTTTAGAGCGCATCCTTAAACTGCGATTTTCGGAGATTCCTTCAGAGATATCCGTCAGAATTCAAGCCTTAACTCTCGAACAACTAGAAGAGTTGATGGCAACAGCATTAACGGTTAACTCCCTAGATGAGTTTACTCAACATTTGCCCAATTAATTAAATAAGACCACACCCCACTTCGACCGTGGGGTGGGTTACTCTTGCCTATTGCCTATTGCTAGCATGCCTATTGCCTAGACTCCGCAACCCTAACAAACCGGCACCATAAGCAGGCTCATAGCGAGGCCAAATCACTTTAGCATTAGGGCTAAGCCTGACAAGGGATGATTCAAATTGCTGACGGATTGAGGAAAGACCATGCCAGACACTTCCGGTGGTTACTACTTCACATTGTGAGTCAGGGGTAAAGACGCTTTCAATTACAACTTGGGTAGCTTTTGCTAGTTGATTAACTGTATCTTCGATAATGCTAATGGCTACCTGATCGCCTTCAGCCGCTGCTTGATCGACAATTGGTGCTAAGGATGCAATTTCTTTGACTCCCCACCCTGGCTGATAGATGATATCTGTGATATAATTAAAGTTTAATATATTAAAATGGGTAGTGAAGCGCTCCTGAAGACTAGTTGCTCTTAGACTAGTAACAGCACAGCCATCATAGGCGTTGATAGCGGCTCGTAATCCAGAGATGGCAATGTGATAGGCACTGCCAACATCTCCTAGGATATGCCCCCAGCCACCAACTCGCTTGGTATTTCCTTGGGCATTGCGTCCAAAAACGATTGAGCCGGTGCCTGCGATCGCAACAACTCCCACAGGCTTACCTACTCCCCCCACTAAGGCAATCAAAGCATCATCACAAATAACAACAGTAGAGGGGAGTAATGCCCAAGTGACCGGAATTGTCTGACTTGACAACAACTGTTGGACGAAGCCTCGCACCATTTCTATATCTCGTGGACGACCAACACCCGCTAATCCCAAACAAATGGCTTCCACTGTGACCGATTCCATGGAGAGTTTAGCGGAAGCTTGTTGGGTGGCGAGGCGAATAGCTGATTCTATGGAGGCGAAAGCGGTATTGATACCAACAGTGTGATAGTTGGAGGCGTCGGCTTCTCCTCGACCTAGGACTTGACCTTGGTGGTTGAGGACTACACAAAGGGTTTTACTGGCACCGCCATCTATTCCGATTACACAGGTGGTCATTTATAGTTAGTTGACTATAATGAAACACTGGCAAGATGCCAGTTCTACGCACATTGAAACTGGCAAGATGCCAGTTCTACGCACATTGAAACTGGCAAGATGCCAGTTCTACCAAGATGCCAGTTATACCCAAGATCAAATACATGAAACTGGCAAGATGCCAGTTCTACCCAAATTGAAACTGGCAAGATGCCAGTTCTACCAAGATGCCAGTTTAGCGATCGCATTCAAAACTAGCTAAAAGCCTACAATTAGTTGTTATCTGAGTCTTCTTGCTTGACAAGGGCATCGACTAATACTGTAACTTGCACCAGGGTATTGATCACATCACTGGCTTGGGTAAAGGGTTTATTTTCATACTCGCAGTAGGCTGACCAGATTACAGGAATAGCAATCAGTCCGACGAGCCAATGCTTGATGGTTTTAGGATTGTACATGGGCAGAGATAAAAAAAACAGCCTCATCTGTTTTTGTTAACTTTCTCAAAGACCGATTCCATGCCAAATCCCGCTAGAGAGCCCATTTAAAAAATTTTTTCCGACTTTGCATAGAATCCGGGGTTGGCCACCGTTAGTTATTTAGAAAGGTAAATCCAGGAGATGGATTGAGATGGAGTTAACCCATGAACCAACTGGAGGAACGACTACAACAGCTAGCTATAGAAGCTCAACAGCATTCCCCAAAAAGCCGTGGCCGTCGTCTAGCCCTGACTCGGCTGATTCAAATTATTCAAGCATCCGGCAGATTATCTCGCAGGAGATATGACACTCCTCAGGAGGTTTACGATGAAGCACTTCAAGAGACTTGGTTGTACGTGTTCAAAAAAATTGATACTTATGAACCGAGAGGTCCGGTGATTAACTGGGTCAATTACGTCTTCAAGAGGCGGTTGATTGATGCCAGGAAACGACATACCAAACAGGGACGGGAGTACTCACTAGATGCACCAATAAACTCTTCCGATGGGGGTAAGGTCAATCAATCAGGTATGACCTATTTAGATACCGTTGCCCAACCAGAAGACACTCGGTTACCTTCACAGCTTGTACGTCAGTGTATTGAAGAAGACTCTGAGGGGCTGTTTGCCAGCAAACACGTTAAGGGACATCCTAAAGCCAACTTCAGAACTATAGCTCTTTTATATCTAGACCGGAATAGTTGGCAACAGACTGCTGTAGCAGTTGGGTTAAAGCCAAAGCAAGCGTCAACGGTGCAAAGTTTCTACTGGCGCTGTTGCAAGTATTTTGCTGACACGTTTAAGGAATACTTGCAGGAATAACTGACCAATAAGATTCAATGTATCGAGAGAGCAACAATGAATAACTTAAAGGAACATTTGACATTTTCTGTGCCTATTACCCGAGGTACCTATCAACTAGCAGAAACCTTGAGTCGGGAACAGCACGAACCAGATAAAGCTCAAGACGTTTACCTAAATACATTAGCGGTTTATGCAGTAAATTTCTACTTACAACAGTGTCTGGAAGTAGAAACCGATTTAGCAGCAAGTGATAGCAGCAATCCAGCCCTGCGATCGCTAATGAATGTATCCGACTTGATGGTTAAAGGTTGGGGGAAATTGGAATGTCGTCCTGTTTTAGCTGGTGACCAAGTTTGTCACATCCCACCAGAAAGTCGGCAAGACCGAGTTGGTTATGTGGTGGTAGAAATTAATCAAGCAAGTAATCAAGCTAAACTGCTAGGATTTGCCAAAACTGCACTGGCAGGAAGCTTGGAGATTAGTAAAATCCAGTCTCTTGAGCAGTTAATTAACCAATTACCAGAGCCGGAGTCAGATGTCGTGAACTTACGGGAATGGTTGAAGGGTAATTTTCAAGTAGGTTGGCAGTCGGTTAGCGATTTGGTTTCTCCACAACTTAGACCAGCATTTAGAAATACCGAATACCAGCAACAACGAGCTAAACCAATTGATTTATTTGATTTAGGGCTAGAACTAGCGGGTAATCCTGTCGTTTTAATTATTACTGTTGGAAAAATTGATAAGGAAACTGCCAGCGTTCGAGCACAGGTTTATCCCAAGGGTGAAGCACTAACCTTGCCTCCGAATTTGAAACTATCGGTACTAACTGCAACCGGTGATGTTTTTACCGAAGTAACCGCCAGAAGTAATGATGAATTCATCCAATATCAGTTTAATGCCCAACGGGGAGATGACTTCGGAATTCAGGTGTCTTTAGGTGAAGCTAGTGTAACGGAAAGGTTTCAGGTTTGAGCTAAAGTCAGGCGGACTATCCCAATGCTGGTGGTGCGTTACGGGGCGGACTATCCCAATGTTGGCTATGAGGGGAAAAATCTGGGCAAGTCCGCCCCTAACGCACCCTACGTGCTTACCTTAAAATTGTCAAAAATAGATCAATGAAGAGGCTGTTAACGTTAAGATTAGACGGAGAAATTGAGCAGGGGTTTGATGCCACCCTGGAAATTCGGCAAGGGGATATCCATTCTCCGTCCCAAACTCGGATTAAAGGGCGGTTGTCGGGGAATCGAGACTTACTCAACTGTTATCGCCATTGGCAGCAACGGTATCTGAGTTTGGAAATGCTATTTCGTGCTCTGAGTGCCAATCCCGAACAGGTGACCAATTCATCCCAGCGGGGGGAAGCGTTTGCAGCTTGTCGGCAAGCAGCTGAGGTGTTGGAAGGGAGTCTTAATCACTGGCTCAATACTGACCCAGAGTTTCGCTCGATTCGGGATAAGTTATTGGGCTCGGGGAAAAAATTTCAACTGCTGTTACAGACCAATAATCCCTGGCTGCGTCGGTTTCCCTGGCACCGCTGGGATTTACTGGCGGAAGCCCAAGCCGACGTTGCCCTGAGTGCCATTGAATACGATTGTCCCAACCCTGTTAAGCGCCAGATTACCCCCAAGGGCAAGGTGAAAATTCTGGCAATTTTGGGTCAGGGTGCCAATCTTAACCAGCAAGCAGATCAGCAGGCGTTGGAGGAGTTGGCGGGTCAGGCGGGAGCACAAATTACCTGGCGGCAGGAACCCCAGGCATCGGAGTTGAATCAGCAGTTATGGGAGCAGGGGTGGGATATTCTGTTTTTTGCTGGTCACAGTGGCACTTCCCAAGAGGGGCAGCGGGGGGAAATTCAACTCAATCAGACGGAACGGTTGACTATCGATGATCTGCGGTTTGCCTTGAAGAATGCGATCGCACGAGGGTTGCAGTTAGCTATTTTTAATTCCTGTGATGGTCTCGGCTTAGCCTACCAGTTGGCAGCACAGCAGGATTTGTATTTGCCCCAGGTGATTGTGATGGCAGAGAAAGTGCCAGACCCAGTATCACCCAAGTTTTTGCGGTATTTTCTAGAAGCTTACATCCGGGGTGAGTCTCTGTATAGCTCGGTGGCAGAAGCACGGGAAAAATTACATGGCTGGGAACAACAGTATCCCTGTGCCAGTTGGTTACCGGTGGTTTGCCAAAACCCTACCGTTCAACCCCCCACTTGGAAAGAATTACGCTATGGTCCGATCAACCAGTCTCGTTGGCAGTTACCCCGCACGGCTGTGATTGCCAGTTTTCTGGTTACCCTTGCCCTGATGGTGGTGCGGCCATTGGGGGTAATCCAACCCTGGGAGTTACAGGCTTATGACCAATTTATGCGCTGGCGACCCGACCAAGGGGTTGACCCGAGGCTGTTAGTGGTTGAAATAACTGAAGAGGATTTTCAGTATCAGGATGACCAGGGTATGAAGCGTAAGTGGTCCCTGTCTGATGCGGCTTTGGCTCAACTGTTGGATAAATTACAGGCTCATCACCCTCGTGCCATTGGCTTGGATATCTATCGGGATTTTCCGGTCAGTGACGAATATCAGGATTTGGCGGATCGCTTGCCAAGGATGGATAACTTTTTTGCTGTCTGTCAAGCTAGTAACCCCACTCGTAACTATGGTGGTATTGCCCCACCCCCAGAAGTGCCACCGGAACGTTTGGGCTTTACGGATGTGGTGATTGACTCCGATGGCGTACTGCGCCGTTATCTTTGGTATGCTACCTTTAACCGTGATTCCCCTTGTCAGACTGAGACGTCTCTAAGTTTGCAGTTAGCACTACATTACTTAGGGGCAGAGGGGATTGACCCTAAGGTCACACCAGAGGGTGAGGTGCAATTAGGGGAAACCACGTTAAGGTCGTTGCCTGGTTATGCTGGTAATTACTCCGCAACGAGTAATGCTGGCTATCAGATGCTACTGGATTATCGCACTCCTGGTGATATCGCCCAAAGGGTTACCCTAAAACAGATTCTAACGGATCAATTTGAACCGAGTTGGGTTAAAGACCGGGTAGTTTTGATTGGTGTTACTGCCCCTAGCGTTCAAGATGATTTTTCCACTCCTTTTACTCGGAATTCAAACCAGACTATAGAGATGCGTGGTGTATTTATTCATGCTCAGATGGTTAGTCAGATTCTGAGTGCGGTGAAAGATGGACAACAACTGTTGTGGATATGGTCCGAGTGGGGAGAGTTTTTGTGGATTTGGGCTTGGGGGAGTCTAGGGGGTTTCTTGGTGTTGGTCTGTAAACGACTCTTTCATTGGGTGGGAGTGGGTATCGCCAATCTAGCAGTTTTATCTGGTGTTTGCTTTGTTGTCTTTATTCAAGGTTGGTGGATACCTTTAGTCCCTTCGGGTTTGGCTTTTGTAGCTACAGGGATGATTGTTGGTTACAACAGGACTCTATCTATGAGTTGCTCGGTTTTGGGTAATTGACAAAATGTATTTGCTGATTTTGGGTATAATTTTCCTCCATAGCTCCCTATTTTGGGGGATACAAAACTCTAAAAGTATCCCCGGTGCGCTTACAGTTGTCACAGCAACGCTGAAAAAAATAATTCCAGTGTTTTGCATAATTTTCAAAACTAACACTGTTATATAAATAGGTTAATTTTTTCCAGCCTCAAAATGGCAGGTGGTTTAGATGGCTGGTTCCTTAGTTTCAGGGCATCTTGATTAAGAGCTTGATTAGATAGGTAATCTCTTAAGTAAATTAGGGATGTGTTGTATCATGAATCGTAATAAATTTCGTCTACAAAATGTAATTATTGCTCTGACTCTGAGTTGGTTATTTAGTTTTGAACCTCACATAGTGAAAGCTATAGAAGTAATTAAACCCCTAACTAACTTGCTCAAACAAGGAGAAAACACTTTCACCCCTATAGCTGAATTGCCAGTTCCAGTTAAATTAGAGCTTACTCTACCTCCTAAAGGAGCCCCTGGTAAACGTAAAGGTGCAGGAAGTCGGAATGACTGTCCCCCTGGGAAATTTATTGCTTTAGTACCTGGTACTAATTTCGGCTTAACTACTAGTGAACGTCCTACCTTTTGGTTTTATGTGCCCTATTCCGATAACCGGACAATCCAAGCAGAATTTCGGTTGCGGAATAAGGAACTTAAAGAGGTCTACAAAGAAACATTCATGCTCCAAAATACGCCAGGAATAGTCAAAATTACTCTACCGGAAACGGTCTCAGGACTTGTTGTGGAAGATTTATATCATTGGCGTTTCTCTGTGATTTGCAATCCCACAGACCCATTAGATAATGATTTCGTTAGTGGTGGTGTTGAAAGAATCTCTATCACTGATGATTTGGAGCAGCAGTTAGAAGGCAATAATCCCCGGGAGCGTATTGTTGTTTATGCCAAACAAGGGTTGTGGTTTGATGCCCTAACTGCTCTAGCTGAACTGCGTTTGGCTAATCCTCAGGATAAAACTCTGGCTCAGGATTGGGCAGATTTATTAGAGCAGGTGGGTTTGAAGGAAATTGACTCACAGCCTTTAGTTGATTGTTGCACAGTTGAGTAATAGTTTTGATTATTAACCTGATTTTTTTGTTCACTATTAACTAGCATTTAAGCAGGTTTGTGATGAAACATTTAAAGAAATCAAAAAAGCTGATTCTTAGTTTTTTGGTGGCACTGTTTATTATTGTCAGTAATCAGCCCTTCCTGATCAATTCCATTAATGGCTCTGACTTTTTTGCCAAAAGAGCTTTTGCTCAAACAACAAGTGATACTTTCGGTTACAATGCTGCCTTTGAAGAAGAATGGAATAAGATTGGGCAGATGTCAACGGAAAAATTTGCCCAAAGGTATGATGCCAAGGCTGATTATATTCAAGGAATTAGTTGGGATCCAACCACAGCTAAATACTGGGATTTATTCAATCGAGATCCAAAAAAGCACGAGAAACTCTACTACGATTTTCGACTGAACCAAGATGAACTTAGCGTTTTCAATAAAAATGGATTTGTAGTCAGTGAGCGCCTCGGGACAAAGAGTTTTGCTAGGATGTTCTATCGCATCTATAGTAACGACTTACCTGTTTTTGTTTCCGCTGACTCCATTCTCCATGCCTGGCATATGTCCTACGATGCCATGCTCAAAGAACTAGAAGAAAAGGTTTTAGCTCCATATCTAGAAAAAATACTTCAGGGTATGGCAGAAACTATCCCTGTGGCAGCAAAAGAATATGGTAATGGAGAACTAGAATCAAGTTTAAAGGATGTTGATTATTTCCTAGCTGTAGCTCGTTCCTTGCTTAAACCCAATTCTGCTAAACAGTCGAAAAATAAAAGACTACAAATAATTGTAGGGAAATCTAACAACGAAGCATCTCCAGAATCTGATCTAGCTGATGAACCCGTCAAGACTTACTTAAATCAAGATGAGCGTGTTGCTGAAACTCTCAACTTTGTTAAAGCTCAACAACTACAGGGATTTAAGTTGTTTGGACGAGAGCGCCGGGTAGATTTTTCTCAATTCAAACCAAGGGGTCATTATGAAAATTCTGAAAGACTTAGGAAGTATTTCCAGGCAATGATGTGGTGTGGCAGAATTGACTTCCGTATTGCTGGTAAACCTGAAGAAGCCTCTCCACGAGAACTGGGGGCAGCGATTATTTTTCATGACCTTCTTAAAAAATCCGGAAATTTTGAGTTATGGCAGCAATTTGATGAAATTATCCAAACTTTTGTTGGTTGGACAGATTCTATGACTTTTGCTCAACTGGATAAACTTTTGGTACAAGCACAGATTAACTCTCCAGCAAATGTCAACAGTCGGTCAAGTCTAGAGCAACTGCAAAATACTATCTTGGATGGAAAATTTGGTATTCAAAATATCCGAGGTCATTACCACTTACTCTTCAAGGAAGAAAAACCACAATTACCCAGATCATTCACAATATTGGGTCAAAAGTTTGTTTTGGATAGTTGGGTAATGTCTCAGGTAGTCGATGTTTCAAAAATTTGGGATGGTACTTTTATTAAACAGAATAGACCAACAGCTTTGGATGTAGCCTTTGCTGCATTGGATAACAATCAGGTTACTCCCAATCTCGTTGAGCGTATTACCAATCTTGAGAAGCAGCAGCCAAAAGTTGGTCTTAACTACCAAAATAACTTAGCAGCAGCCAAAAATGTAATCGATCAACAAGACCCATCTGTTTGGAAAGACAACATTTACATGAATTGGCTGGCAACGTTGCGTGAACTTTCAGTACCTACCTCAAATTCCAAATATCCTGAAGCTATGCGAACTCAGCCTTGGGCCATGAAAACCCTCAACACCCAGTTAGCTTCATGGACGCAGTTGCGTCACGATACCATTCTCTACGCCAAACAAAGCTATGGTATTTTTTTGGCATGCGAATATCCGGCTGGTTTCGTTGAGCCAAGACCAGAATTCTGGGAACGTTTTGAGCAAATGGTAAGGCTAACAGCCCAACAGCTTAAAAAGACTCCCTTAGAATCCCAAGAAATTCAGACCAAACAGGTTAAATTTCTTGAACAATTTGCCCAAAAGTTGGGGATTATCAAAGAGATTGCGTCAAAAGAACTTGCCCAGCAGCCCCTTACAAAAGTAGAAACCAAATTTCTCAAAGATATTGTTGAGATCATTCAACGAGCATCGGGCTCTCCCAAATACGAAGGCTGGTATCCTAAGCTTTTCTACAGCAATCCAAAAGACTCTGACAAATGGGATGCCTTGGTTGCAGATGTGCATACAAGTATAGGGGAACGAGAACCAGATATTGTCCTTCATGAGGGTGTGGGTAATGTAGATATGCTGATGATTGCAGTAGAAAATGGTGACGACCGCATGGTTTTTGCTGGTCCGGTTATGAGTCACTATGAATTTGAAGTTCCTAGCGTTATGCGGAAATCTGATTCTGAGTGGAAACAAGACATACAGAACAAAAATCTTCCCCCTCGTCCTGATTGGACAAAGGATTATCTCGTCTCACCTCTGTCAGTACAGACAAGTATTGGTCAACAACCAAGCTACAAAGCTTTACAGCTACAGAAAGAAGCTTTGCAGTATTTGGATCAAGGTCAATTTCAAGCAGCCATGAGCAATTACGAGCAAGTATTATCCCTTACCAGAGAACTTAAGGATACAGCATGGGAAGCCAAAATACTCTACTCAATGGCAGTAGAATACACAAATCGAGAGCAATATCAACAAGCATTAGAGTTATATCAGCAAGCTTTACCTCTTACTCAAAAAATAGGTGATCGTACTATTGAGTCTATAATTCTGAGCAATATGGGAAGGATTCATGCAGAACTGGCTCAGTATTCCCAAGCTCTGGAGTTTTTCGATAAATCTTCAGACGTCAGCCAACAAATTGGCAATCGTGTTACACAAGGACGTAGTATCAACAGCATCCAAGCAATTCAAAGCTCTTTAGAGGGTAACCATCAAAAAGCACTAGAACTTTTCCAACAAGCTTTGGACATTAATCGTAAAATTGGAGATAAAAGAGGAGAAATATTTAGCCTCACCAATATAGCCTCAATTTACGGCGATCAGGGTGAGTATCAAAAAGCACTGAAATTGTATAACCAAGTCTTCGACATTAGTTTAAAAATTGGCGATTGCGAAGGAATAGCAGTTAGCCTTAATGACAGTGGCTTAATTTATTATGAACTGGGGGATAAACAACAGGCACTAGAGTTATATCGTAAAGCTTTGGATTTTTGTGAAAAATATGGTTTTTACAGTGATAAAGCGAAGACTATGTTGAACATTGGCAAAGCTTATAGTGGAATGGAACAGTTTCAAGAAGCTCTCCATTTCTATCAACAGGCGTTAGCAATTTTCCAAGAATTAAAACTTTCTGATGATCAAGCTAATGCTCTTGCTCATATCGGCAGTACTTTTATGAGCATGGGTAAGCTAAATAAAGCCAAAGCAACGCTTTATCAAGCTATTGATTTAATAGAGTCTGTGATCAGACCTAACAAAGATCTCCATAAAATATCAATGTTTGAAAACAAAGTTTTTCCTTACAAGGCTCTACAATATGTACTCATTCAGCAAAATGAACGTGAAAAAGCTCTAGAAGTTTCAGAAAGAGGCCGGACAAGAGCTTTTGTGGAATTACTAGCGAAGCGGTTAGCTGTTAACTCAGAAGAAATTGCTGATTTCAAGCCAATATCCCTTAAACAAATTCGACAGATTGCTGTAGAACAAAATTCGACCCTAGTTGAATATTCTATTCTTCCCAGCAATAGTAAGGAATTTAAACTCTATAGTTGGGTCATTCTGCCCACAGGTAAGATTGAGTTTCGTGCCGTTGACCTCCCTCAAGAAACGTCCCTAGAAAAATTGGTAAGCAACGGATATTTCTGTATTCTTCAAGACGAATGTCGCAGCGGTGCCAATCAAACCCTACCGACTGTGGGTGATTGGGTTAAATTAAAGGATGACCAGTTTGACCAACCCTGGCAAGTAGTCGATATTCAGCAAGACACTCTCAAACTCAGACTGGAGAATTGGGAAGAAGATACTACTATCCCACGTCCTATTACTGATGTAGTAGCGATTGTCAAAGCCTTCAACCGAAAAAGTCTACAACAACTCCATGAACTCCTCATTGAACCCATCGCCGACCTACTACCAAAAAATGAGAATGACCGAGTGATCTTCATCCCTCATCAACAACTATTTCTCGTTCCCTTTCCCGCTCTACAGGACAAGGATGGCAACTACCTAATTCAGAGACACACTATTCTAACTGCTCCATCCATTGAAGTTTTGGGTTTAACCCATAAAAAACGGAAACAGCTTCCCAATTCAGTCCAAGGTGCTGTAGTCGTAGGCAACCCCACCATGCCCAGGGTCACCACTAAACCAGGAGAAAAACCCGAACAATTACCTGAGTTACCCCATGCTCAGGAAGAAGCAATTAAGATTGCCGAACTCCTTAACACCCAAGCTCTTACTGGGAATCGCGCCACTAAAGCTGCTATTTTGCCTAAACTACTCCAAGCTCGAATTATTCATCTGGCTACTCACGGTCTATTAAGTGATTTTAAAGGACTCGGTATACCCGGAGCCATTGCCCTTGCCCCCTCCGGCACAGGAGAGATCAATGACGGTTTGCTCACCGCAGGTGAACTGTTACAGATGAAATTAAATGCTGAGTTAGTTGTCCTGAGTGCCTGTAAAACTGGACAAGGTGATATTACCAGTGATGGAGTTATCGGTCTATCTCGCTCATTAGTTGCTGCCGGAGTTCCCAGTATTATTGTTTCCTTGTGGTCAGTTCCCGATGCTCCCACGGCTGATTTGATGAAGGAGTTTTATCAAAATCTTGACAGTACAGGGGATAAAGCGCAAGCCTTGCGCCAAGCGATGTTGACCATGATTCCGAAGTCAGGTAATCCGAAAGATTGGGCGGCATTTACGTTGATTGGTGAAGCTAATTGAGGCAACAAATTTTCGTGAGGCGATCGCACTTTCTTGGATTGAGATTAATGGAAATTCTGAGTTTTGCGATCGCACTTGCATGATTTGGCTATTCTACCACCGTTAAATAAATAGAATTCTGTTCTTTGAGTTTATTCCAAGTTGATATAGGGGTAATAACCATGAAATTTGAAAGAATAGCCACTATTGGATTGCTCAGTATACTAGGTAGTTTCTCCCCACTGTTGCTAGATAATGTTTCAACCCTATTCCCAGCTTCTCCAGCACTAGCTCAAACTGTAGAAAGCCGTAAAACTGAAGCTGACCGACTTTTTAATCGAGGTATTGAACAGGCTAAAGTGAGTCAATTTCAGAAAGCATTGCAGTCTTGGCAGAAGGCACTCACTATTCATCGAGAAATAGGAGACCGTGAAGGTGAGGCTTCCTGTGTGAACAATCTCGGTATTGCTTACCAAAACCTGGGGGACTACCCAAAGGCCATTGAAAACTACCAGCAGAGTTTAGCTATTGACCGAGAAATAGGAAATCGCAAAGGTGTGGCTAACTCACTGAACAATCTCGGCAATGCTTACCATGCCCTGGGTGACTACCGAAAGGCCATTGAATACCACCAGCAGAGTTTAGCTATTGCACGAGAAATAGGCGATCGCTTAGGTGAAGCTAATTCACTGGGGAATCTCGGTACTGCTTACGACAACCTGGGGGACTACCCAAAGGCCATTGAAAACTATCAGCAGAGTTTAGCTATTGACCGAGAAATAGGAGAGCGACAAGGTGAGGCTTACTCACTGAACAATCTCGGCCTTGCTTACAATTCCCTGGGAGACTACCAAAAGGCCATTGAATACTACCACCAGAGTTTAACCATTGCACGAGAAATAGGCGATCGCTCAGGTGTGGCTAACTCACTGGGGAATCTCGGTAGTGTTTACACAAACCTGGGGGACTACCCAAAGGCCATTGAATACCACCAGCAGAGTTTAGTTATCAAACGAGAAATAGGCGATCGCTCAGGTGTGGCTAACTCACTGAACAATCTCGGTCTTGCTTACGACAACCTGGGGGACTACCCAAAGGCCATTGAATACCACCAGCAGAGTTTAGTTATCAAACGAGAAATAGGAAATCGCAAAGGTGTGGCTAACTCACTGAACAATCTCGGTCTTGCTTACGACAACCTGGGGGACTACCCAAAGGCCATTGAATACCACCAGCAGAGTTTAACCATTGCACGAGAAATAGGCGATCGCTCAGGTGAGGCTAACTCACTGAACAATCTCGGTATTGCTTACGACAACCTGGGGGACTACCCAAAGGCCATTGAATACTACCAGCAGAGTTTAGTTATCAAACGAGAAATAGGCGATCGCTCAGGTGAGGCTTCTTCTCTGGGCAACCTCGGTAATGGTTACGGAAACCTGGGGGACTACCGAAAGGCCATTGAATACCACCAGCAGAGTTTAGTTATCAAACGAGAAATAGGCGATCGCTCAGGTGAGGCTCACTCTCTGGGCAACCTCGGTAATGGTTACGGAAACCTGGGGGACTACCGAAAGGCTATTGATTTCTACCAGCAGAGTTTAACCATTGCACAAGAAATAGGAGAGCGGCAGGGGGAAGGAAACTTGCTCAATAACTTAGGATATGCTCTGTTTAAATCAGGTAATCTTAAACAAGCTGAAACTACCCTCACCAAAGCCATGGAGATTAGGGAATCTCTACGACCAGGCTTGCTAGATAACCATAAAATTTCCCTATCCGAGAAGCAATCTAATACCTATCGCATTTTGCAGCAAGTACTAATTGCTCAAAATAAAACTGATGCTGCATTGGAAATTGCCGAGAGGGGACGTGCTCGTGCTTTGGCGGAATTACTGGCAAAGGGGTTATCCCCGGAACGAGATACTCCACTAAATTACCCTAACCTCAAAAAAATCAAACAGGTTGCCCAGCAGCAGAAGGCCACACTCGTGGAATACTCCATTATTTTGGATGGAGGAATCTCTATTTGGGTGATCCAACCTACGGGGAAAATTGAATGGCGTTCGGCTAAACTACCTCCAAATACCTCTCTCAAAGACCTGATTAACCAGGGATATGATTGCCTTGGAGACCATGGTCAATGTCGCAGTAGTCAGTCTTCCCGGCAACCGTCCCAGGGTGATTGGGTCAAACTCAAGGATGACCAGTTCCAGGAACCGTGGCAAGTAGTTGAAGTTAATGCTCAACAAGGTAATTTACGACTCAAGTTACCAGGATGGGAAGAAGGGGTAACAATCGAGCGCCCAATTACTGATGTTGCCAGGATTGTCGATTCCCCTAATATTGAGAAACCACGCCTACAACAGCTTCATAAACTACTGATTGAGCCGATTGCAGACTTACTGCCCAAAGATGAAAATGCTCGTGTAGTCTTCATCCCTCACAGAGAATTGTTTTCTGTGCCCTTCCCAGCCCTGCAAGACCAGGAGGGAAACTACTTAATTGAGAAACACACCATCCTCACTGCTCCCTCCATCGAAGTCTTGGGCTTAACCCATCAGAAACGGAAAGACCTTCCTAATTCAGGCCAAACTGCCCTGGTAGTTGGTAATCCTACCATGCCCAAGGTACCACCAGCTGCTGGAGAAAAACCTCAGCAATTATCTGCTCTCAAGGGTGCGGAAAAAGAAGCTAAATACATTGCCTCCGAGTTAAAGGCTCAACCCCTATTGGGACAAGACGCTACGGAAACCAAAGTTAAAGGCCAGATGCCCAAGGCCAGGTATATTCATTTTGCTACCCACGGGTTATTTGATCCCAAGCGTATTGGAGGTATTGGGAGTGCGATCGCCTTGGCTCCTTCAAACCGAGAGGACGGACTACTAACTGCTGAAGAAATCTTTACTATGGAACTCAGTGCCGAACTAGTAGTAGTCAGTGCCTGCGAGACCGGAGTCGGTCACATCAACAGTGAGGGGGTGATTGGTTTATCTCGGTCTTTAGTTGCAGCCGGTGTCCCCAGTGTGATGGTCTCCTTGTGGTCAATCCCTGATGATAAAACCACAGAATTGATGACCGAGTTTTATCAAAATCTTAAGAACACAGGGGATAAAGCTCAAGCTTTGCGCCAAGCGATGTTGACCATGATACCAAAGTCCCCTAACCCGAAAGATTGGGCAGCATTTACGTTGATTGGGGAAGCTAATTGAGGCAACAAATTTTCGTGAGGCGATCGCACTTTCCTGGATTGAGATTAGTGGAAATTCTGAGTTTTGCGATCGCACTTGCATGGTTTGGCTATTCTACCACCGTTAAATAAATAGAATTCTTTTCTTTGAGTTTATTCCAAGTTGATATAGGGGTAATAACCATGAAAGCTTCTAGAATAGCCACTATTGCACTCCTCGGTATACTAGCTAGTTTATCCCCACCGTTACTAGGTAATGTTTCAACCCTATTCCCAGCTTCTCCAGGACTAGCTCAAACTGTAGAAAGCCCTAAAGCGGAGGCTGACCGACTTCTTAATAAAGGTCGTGAGCAGTATAAAGTGAGTCAATTTCGCGAAGCATTGCAGTCTTGGCAGAGGGCACTCACTATTTATCAAAAAATAGAAGACCCGCAAGGTGTGGCTAACTCTCTGAACAATCTCGGTCTTACTTACAACAACCTGGGGGACTACCCAAAGGCCATTGAAAACCTCCAGCAGAGTTTAACCATTGCACGAGAAATAGGTGATCGCAAAGGTGTGGCTAACTCACTGAACAATCTCGGTATTGCTTACTACAACCTGGGGGACTACCCAAAGGCCATTGAAAACCACCAGCAGAGTTTAACCATTGCACGAGAAATAGGTGATCGCCATGGTGTGGCTAACTCTCTGGGTAATCTCGGTCTTGCTTACTACAACCTGGGGGACTACCCAAAGGCCATTGAAAACCACCAGCAGAGTTTAGTTATCAAACGAGAAATAAGTGATCGCTCAGGTGAGGCTAGCTCTCTGAACAATCTCGGTATTGCTTACAAAAACCTGGGGGACTACCGAAAAGCCATTGATTTCTACCAGCAGAGTTTAACCATTGCACGAAAAATAGGTTATCGCTCAGGTGAGGCATCCTCTCTGGGCAATCTCGGTCTTGCTTACTACAACCTGGGGGACTACCCAAAGGCCATTGAAAACCACCAGCAGAGTTTAGTTATCAAACGAGAAATAGGAAATCGCAAAGGTGAGGCTAACTCTCTGGGCAATCTCGGTATTGCTTACGACAACCTGGGGGACTACCGAAAGGCCATTGATTTCCAGCAGCAAAGTTTAGTTATCAAACGAGAAATAGGCGATCGCTCAGGTGTGGCTAACTCACTGAACAATCTCGGCCATGCTTACAACAACCTGGGGGACTACCCAAAGGCCATTGATTTCCAGCAGCAGAGTTTAGTTATCAAACGAGAAATAGGCGATCGCTCAGGTGTGGCTAACTCACTGAACAATCTCGGCCATGCTTACAACAACCTGGGGGACTACCCAAAGGCCATTGATTTCCAGCAGCAAAGTTTAGTTATCAAACGAGAAATAGGCGATCGCTCAGGTGAGGCTAAATCACTGAACAATCTCGGTAATGCTTACTATTCCCTGGGGGACTACCCAAAGGCCATTGAATACCACCACCAGAGTTTAACCATTGCACGAGAAATAGGTGATCGCAAAGGTGTGGCTAACTCTCTGAACAATCTCGGTATTGCTTACAACAACCTGGGGGACTACCCAAAGGCCATTGAAAACCACCACCAGAGTTTAACCATTGCACGAGAAATAGGAGAGCGGCAGGGGGAAGGAAACTCCCTCAATAACTTAGGATTAGCTCTGTTTAAATCAGGTGATCTTGAACAAGCTGAAACCACCCTCACCAAAGCTATGGACGTTAAGGAATCTCTACGACCAGGCTTGCCAGATCACCATAAAATTACCCTATCTGAGAAGCACTCTAATACCTATCGCAATTTGCAGGAAGTTCTAATTGCTCAAAATAAAACCGATGCTGCATTGGAAATTGCCGAGAGGGGGCGTGCTCGTGCGTTGGCAGAATTACTGGCAAAGGAGTTATCCCCAAAAGTAGATACTCCACTAAATTACCCTAACCTCAAGAAAATTAAACAGATTGCCCAGCAGCAGAAGGGCACACTCGTGGAATACTCTATGATTTCCGATGAAGGAATCTATGTTTGGGTGATCCAGCCTACGGGCAAAATTGAATGGCGCTTGGCTCAACTACCTCCAGATACCTCTCTCAAAGACCTGATTAAGAACGGAGATGATTGCCTTGCAGACCATGGTCAATGTCGCAGTAGTCAGTCTTCCCAGCAACCGTCCCAGGGTGATTGGGTCAAATTGAAGGATGACCAGTTCGAGGAACGGTGGCAAGTAGTAGAAGTTAATGCTCAACAAGGTACTTTACGACTTAAGTTACCAGGGTGGGAAGAAGGGGTAACAATCGAGCGCCCAATCACTGATGTTGCCAAGATTGTGGATTCCCCTAATATTGAGAAACCACGCTTACAACAGCTTCATCAACTACTGATTGAGCCGATTGCAGACTTACTGCCCTTTGATGAGAAGGCTCATGTAGTCTTCATCCCTAACAGAGAACTGTTTTCTGTTCCCTTCCCAGCCCTGCAAGACCAGGAGGGAAAGTACTTAATTGAGAAACACACCATCCTCACTGCTCCCTCCATCGAAGTCTTGGGCTTAACCTATCAGAAACGGAAAAACCTTCCTAAATCATCCCAAACTGCCCTGGTAGTTGGTAATCCTACCATGCCCGAGGTACCACCAGCTCCTGGAAAAACACCTCAGCAATTATCTGCTCTCAAGGGTGCGGAAAAAGAAGCTCAAAACGTTGCCTCCCAGTTAAACGCTCAACCCCTATTGGGAAAAAAAGCTACCGAAACCAAAGTTAAACGCCAGATGCCCAAGGCCAGGTATATTCATTTTGCTACCCACGGGTTATTTGATCCCAAGCGTATTTCAGGTATTGGGAGTGCGATCGCCTTGGCTCCTTCTGTAGGAGAGGACGGACTACTGACTGCGGAAGAAATCTTTGACATGAAACTCAGTGCCGAACTAGTAGTAGTCAGTGCCTGCGAGACCGGAGTCGGTCACATCAACAGTGAGGGCGTGATTGGTTTATCTCGTTCCTTAGTTGCAGCGGGTGTTCCCAGTGTGATGGTTTCCTTGTGGTCAATCCCTGATGATAAAACCACAGAATTGATGACGGAGTTTTATCGGAATCTTAACCGCACAGGGGATAAAGCGCAAGCGTTGCGCCAAGCGATGTTGACTATGATTCCGAAGTCAGGTAATCCGAAAGATTGGGCGGCATTTACGTTGATTGGGGAGGCGCTTTAGGGGAATCGGGAATCGGGAATCGGGAATCGGGAATCGGGAATCGGGAATCGGGAATCGGGAGTAGGGGAGAACTGCTATAGATTACTTTCTTTAACGTTTTGCATAAATAGTCAAAACAAGACTGATAAGTATTATAGACAGGCAACAGAACTATTTTTGGAAAGACCTAAACCAACCTAGGTCTTTATTAATTTGTCATCTTGGGTGTAAACAGCTATATAGCTTCTAAGCATTTACCAGTAAGCGGTAAGCCGTTAAGGCCAAAGCTGAGACCTGTTCGCGTAGCGCATATGCTTACCCCTGTGGGTGCATGTCAATTTTGTTAATCCCTGATTCAGATCCCCCATTATCCCCCTTAATAAGGGGGACTTTTCCATCTAATTCCCCCCTTTTTTAAGGGGGGTTAGGGGGGATCTATGTACCTAATTACAAAGTTGACATGCTCCCAACCCTGTTGTCTAGTCTCTGTTTTATCTTCGCTGTTCCCTGATTAATGATGAAGCTTTTCAATAAATTAAGCAAGCTAATTATTGCTCCGATCATTGTATTGTTAATTCTGATGAGCAACCATACTTTCCTCGAAGATGGCATTGACAGTTCCAAACTTTTGGTCAACCCAGCTTCAGCAGAAGTGTCACCTGATGTCTTTGGTTACAACCCTACCTTCGCTCAGGAATTGGATAAGATTGGACAGATTTCACCCCAAGAATTTGCTAAACGTTACGATGCCAAGGTTGATTATCTAACACAAATTAGTTGGGATCCCACCCAGGCTCAATTTTGGGATTTGTTCAATGACAGCTTTTTCCGCCTCAATTCAGAGGAACTGGAAGTATTCAATAAACAAGGCTTTGTTGTCAGTGAGCGCATGGGGACAAAGAGTTTCGCTCAATCATTCTACCAAATCTATAACAACGATTTACCAGTTTTCGTTTCCGCTGATGCCTTGCTTCATGCTTGGCATCGTTCTTATGACGCCATGTTAGAAGAACTAGAAGAAAGTTATCTTGCCACATCACTAGATGAAATTCTCACAGGAATGGCAGATAAAATCCCAGAAGCCAGTAATCAATATGGCGATGGTGTCCTTGACCTAAGTTTAATCGATGCCGACTACTTTCTAGCAGTCGCTCGTTCGTTATTGGCAGGAGAAACAGTTAAGACCAAATTAAATCAGGATGCCCGTGTGGCAAAAACCCTCAAAGCCATAGAAGGAGAGCAACTCCAGCAATTTGAGCTGTTTGGGCGTTACCGCGAGATGGATTTTTCTCAATTCAAGGTACGTGGGCATTATGAGAATTCCGAGACTCTTAAGAAATATTTCCGAGCAGTAATGTGGTGCGGTAGAGTCGATCTACGGATTGCAGGTAAACCGGAAGAGGCTTCTCCACGGGAATTGGGTGCAGCCATAATCCTCAATGATCTCTTAAAACAATCTGGTAAGTTCGAGCAATGGCAAGATTTTGACCAAATGCTCCAGACCTTTGTCGGTCCAACTGATTCCATGACGTTTGCTCAACTAGCTGACCTATTAAAACAAGCTAAGATTAAATCTCCGACAGATATTAAAGATTTATCCACCTTAGAGCAGCTGCAAACTGAAATTTCAGCTAACAACCTAGGTTTTCAAAACATCAGGAGTCATGTTTACGTTAGTCCCCTGGAAGACGATCATCAGATTAAAGATATAATACCCCACTCCTTTACAGTTATCGGTCAAAAGTTTATCTTGGATAGCTGGATGTTGAGCAAAGTCGTCTACGATGATATTATTTGGAATGGTGAGAAAGTTCAGCGCCGTGTACCAAGTGGATTAGATGTCGCATTCGCCACCCTGGGGAACAATCAAGTAGTACCAGAACTGGTTGATCGGATCACAAACCAGAATGGGCAGGAGTTCCGAGATGGTCTCAACTATCAACACAACTTAGCGGCAGCCTTTAATGTGGTTGAAAAGCTAAATCCTTCTGCTTGGGAAGAAAACCTTTACATGAATTGGCTGGCAACCTTGCGGGAACTTTCCAAACCCACTACGGACTCGAAATACCCGGAAGCCATGCGTACCCGTGCCTGGGGGATGAAGACACTCAATACACAACTAGCGTCATGGACACAACTGCGCCACGACACCATCCTTTATGCCAAACAATCTTACACCGGTGGAACCTTATGCTACTATCCAGCTGGGTTTGTGGAGCCGAGACCGGAATTCTGGGAACGCTTTGAAAAAATGGCTGTGCTGGCGGCGCAGCTAATGGAAAACACTCCCTTTCCAGAGCGCTTCCGAAAGATTCAGCAAAAACAAACTAACTTCTTCAAAAATTTCAGCCAGCAGTTAACTATCCTGAAGGAAATAGCACTCAAGGAATTAGCACAACAGGAACTTACCGAAGCCCAAACCAACTTCCTAGAAAAGGTTGTTGAGATTCAACGGTTTGCTTCAGGGGGTCCGACTTATACCGGTTGGTATCCCAGCCTTTTCTATAAGAAACCTGAGGATTCTGATAAGTGGGATGCCATTGTTGCGGATGTACACACAAATGTACCGGACCCAATGGTGGGAGATCCAGGCAGTGTACTTCACCAGGGCGTGGGTAATATCGATTTGTTGATGATTGCAGTGGACAACGGTAAAGACAAAATGGTCTTTGCTGGACCAGTGTTGAGCCATTATGAATTTGAGATGCCAGGGGTATCCCGTAAATCAGATTCTGAGTGGAAAAAAGATATCCAAACTGGCAAGTTTCCACCTCGCCCCAACTGGACAAAAAGCTATCTTGTAGTTAATGAGTTCTTGAATGAGTTCTCTCCTCCTGAGGAGTAGGTAGTAGCGCTCAATGGATTTTCGTGAATTATTTTCCACTGTTACATGTTCCGATATCCGCTATTCCAGATTTCTGAAATAAGTCTTGTTTGATGGCCATGAAATTTCCAAAAAGGTTTACTGATTAGTGGCTTAGTTTTGGGTAAATGAAAAAAGAAATACCACTGGTTTTCATAATTTACCCATCTAACACTGTTATATACATAGATAAATTTTTTCGAGCTTCAAACTTCCAGTATGCCCAAAGGGTTGTGGTTTGATGCCCTCACCAACCTTGCTCAACTAGGTTGGCCTAATTCCTAGGATAAAATCCTCCCTCAGAATTGGCCATATTTAGGGTTTGCTGAAAAAGTCTTTTGGTATTGGTAGGAGTCAGGAGTTAGGAGTCAGGAGTTAGGAGAAATGGGAATTATATAGAAGGTAGTCGGAAGACTTGTTCCTTTATTTTTCGGCTCTTGTCTTTGTATGCTAATTTTTTGAGCTTTTTCGACCGAAAAGCTGGCACTTTTAGAGACCAAAAAAGGCTAAAACCTTTATCTTGAAATGCTTTGAGAGTTAATCAGCAAGCCCTATTTATTGCAGCAGGTGGGTTTATAAAAAATTAATTCACAGCCCTTGCTTGATTATTGTTCTGGTAAAAAGTAACGAATTAACGGGTTAATTTTTAATATAAAAACCACCGATTACTTATTCTCTTATTTTTTGTGTTCTCGCCATGAAATTTCAAAAATTTCGATTAATTATCCTTCTGGCTTTGTTAGGTAGTTTCTCACCACCGTTACTATTTCATGATTCACTCCTATTACCAGCTTCTGCATCATTAGATCAAACGTCACAAAGCCGTAAAGCTCAAGCTGACCAACTTGTGGTTCAAGGTCTTAAGCAGCTTAAACTAAGGCAATTTCAGGAAGCATTGCAGTCTTGGCAGAAGGCAGTCACTATTTATCGAGCAATAGGCGATAGGCTTAGTGAGGCTGCATCTCTAAATAGTCTCGGTATTGCTTACGCAAACCTAGGGGACTATCCAAAGGCCATTGAAAACCACCAGCAGAGTTTGGCTATCAAACGAGAAATAGGCGATCGCAAAGGTGAGGCGTCTTCTCTGAACAATCTCGGTATTGTTTACAGAACCCTAAAAAAGTACCCAAAGGCGATTGAAAATTTCCAGCAGAGTTTGGCTATTGCACGAGAAATAGAATACCGACAAGGTGAGGTTAACTCTCTAGGCAATCTCGGTTTTGTTTACGAAAATCTGATGGACTACCAAAAGGCCATTGATTTATACCAACAAAGTTTGGCTATCAAACGAGAAATAGGCGATCGCAAAGGTGAGGCGTCTTCTCTGAACAATCTCGGTATTGCTTACTATTTCCAGGGAAACTATCTAAAGGCCATTGAAAACCACCAGCAGAGTTTAACTATTTATCGAGAAATAGGTGATCGCACCCGCGAGGCTAACTCTATCAATCGTCTCGGTATTGCTTACGCAAACTTAGGGGACTATCCAAAGGCCATTGAAAACCTCCAGCAGAGTTTAACTATTTATCGAGAAATAGGCTATCGTTCAGGTGAGGCTAACTCTCTAAAAAATCTCGGTCTTGCTTACGAAAATCTGGGGGACTACCGAAAAGCCATTGATTTATACCAGCAGAGTTTGCCTATCAACCAAGAAATAGGCGATCGTCAAAGTGAGGCTAACTCTCTAGCCAATCTCGGCATTGCTTACATAAACCTAGGGGACTACTCCAAGGCCATGGATTTCTTCGAGCAGAGTTTCACTATTGCACAACAAATCCGTAAGGCTAGGTCTCTGAAAAATTTCGGCATTCTTTACCGAAACAAGAAAGACTACCGAAAGGCCATTGAAAATTTCCAGCAGAGTTTGGCTATTTATCAAGAAATAGGCGATCGCAGAGGTCAGGTTAACTCTCTGAAAAATCTCGCCATTACTTACAGTGCCTTGGGCGACTACTCAAAAGCGAATGATTTCCAACAGCAGAGTTTGGCTATCAAACGCGAAATAGACTTGTCAAGGTGAAGCAAACTCTATTGAACTAACAATATAGCAGTTCCTAACCATATGCTTAGGAACTGCTATCAGCCAAAAGCCAACAGCTGAAGCTGACTTGGATTAAATATAGAAGTTGGGAAAGTGTATAATACAGATCTACAGTTGATGCAGTGGTCAAAAAACAGATATGTATGTCTTTGATACTAATATTTTTGTCGCTGCATTACGTTCTCGACGAGGTGCTAGTTTTTTAATCTTGAAAGCCATTCGTCAAGGATTAATTGTAGGTGGAGTTTCTGAAGCATTGTTTCTAGAATATGCTGAAGTTTTAAAGCGAGATGAAAACCTACAGAATTTTTGGACGACATCAGAAGATGTTGACGTGATTTTGGGTGTGCTTGCCGATGTATTCAGACCCATCCGAATTTATTGGAAGTGGCGACCTCAGTTAAGTGATCCAGATGATGAAATGGTTTTGGAATGTGCGATTAATGCTCAAGCCCAAGCTATTGTCACTTTTAATGTACAAGATTTTTTGCCAGCTGCCAAATATTTCGGGATTGAAGTTGTTCGACCAGGAGAGTTGGTTCACTCTCTCAATTTACAGGAGCAAGTTAGCGAATGAATTATTATCCTTTACAATTACCTGAGACATTGTTGAAAGAAATTCAACGTCTTGCTGAAGAAAATCAAGTTTCTATCGAGCAGTGGTTAGTGAGTGCTGTTACCGAAAAAATTGAAGGTCAGAAAGTTGTACGACTCTTGCAGAGTTATGCGGAAAAAGCCGATTACAACCGTTTTGATCAAATATTAGCATCAGTGCCAGATACAGAACCTATAGCAGGGGATGAGTTGGAATAGCGCTACGCGCAAGGCAAGAGGCAATAGGCATGCTAGCAATAGCTGATTATAATAGCTTGTGCTGCTTTTATAAATGTCAAACACCTTAATGCGTAGTGCTATATAAAACCTCTAAGGGGATTTATGCGATCGCGTAGCGTGGCCATAGGCCAATCGCTGTTTAGTAGGCATTGCTTAATAATTGAATGATTTTAAGAGTGAGGTAGAATGGCCATCTTGGTGGAACTGGCATCTTGCCAGTTTCAATATATTTTTGCGCGGGCAGGATGCCCACTCTACTGCTATTCATCGGAAGATCCAGCAACGCTTTCTAGTAATCTATTTGAAGCTGACCGCTGACTGCTGACTGCTGACCGCTGACCGCTGACTGCTGACCACTGACCGCTGACCACTGATGTATAAATTACATATCATACCCAAACAAATTGGGATCAACATCTTTCAAATCCAAATCCCCTAACCCATACTCAGCCCAACGCCTATCTACCATCGCTGCTACATCCCCATCTGACTCCAACGTTGCGCCCCATTCATGTTCCGTTTCCGGTGGAATCTTAGTAGTAGCATCAATACCCATCCGTCCCCCTAAGCCAATCTTTTCACTAGCAAAATCCAAACTATCAAAGGGAGTATTAGGCAAAATAAATACATCCCGGACTGGGTCAACCTTAGAACTAATTGCCCACACCACTTGACGGGGGTCGCGAATATTAATAGTCTCATCCACCACAATCACAAACTTGGTGTAGGTAAATTGAGGCAAGGCACTCCAAAAGGCCAAAGCAGCCCGTCGCGCTTGTCCTGGATAGGCTTTCTTAATCGAAATAATGGCGGCTTTATAACTCAGAGCTTCCATGGGCAAGAAGAAATCCACAATTTCTGAGACTTGTTGCCGCAGGATCGGGGTATAAATCCGATTGAGTGCGATCGCCATCATTGCTTCTTCTTTCGGTGGACGCCCACTAAAGGTGGTTAAATAAATCGGATCCTTGCGGTGAGTCATACAGTGGAAGCGAATCAAGGGGGAATCCTCCACTCCACCGTAATACCCCATGTGGTCACCAAAGGGACCATCTGGCAACATTTCCCCTGGAGTAATCGTGCCTTCCAGGACAAACTCCGAATCCGCTGGTACCTCTAAATCTAAGGTTTTACATTTAGCTAGGTTAACCCCAGACCCACCATAGAGTCCAGCAAAGAGCCATTCCGACAGGTCAACCGGTATGGGAGTAGCAGCGGCCAGAATAATCAGGGGGTCAACACCGAGTGCGATCGCAATTTCTAATTTCTGTCCTCTCTCCACCGCCTTGCGCAAATGTCGTGCTCCACCCCTGACCGAGAGCCAATGCACGGTCATCGTAGTCTTAGACTGCAGTTGTAGCCGATAAACCCCCACATTAGGAATACCGGTCTCACAATCCTTGGTAATCACCAATCCTAAGGTAATAATCTTGCCAGCATCACCGGGATAAGGGCGAATCAGGGGTAATGTATTCAAATCCAAATCATTTTCCTGCACCACCACCTGGTGACAAGGAGGGAAAAAGTCTCGCCCTGGTTTAGCTTTCACCACATCAAACAAAATTTTGCCAAATTCCACCGCCTGGGAAATTTTCTTAGGTGGCTTTGGTTGTTGCAGCATCCCTAGCTTCTTGCCCAGAGTTTCCAAATCTTCCGGGGTTGAGCGATTCATCGCCCAGCAAACCCGTTCTTCTGTTCCCATTAAATTAATCGCAACCGGAAAGGATGACCCTTTTACATTCTCAAACAGCAAGCCAGGTCCACCCGCTTGTAGCATCCGGTTTGATATCTCAGCAATTTCCAAATCTGGGTCAACTAAAGCCTTAATCCGCCGCAATTGTCCCTTCTGTTCTAGCTCTTGGATAAATCCCCTTAGGTCTCTGGCCATGATTACAATTTGTAAAGCTGAGTCCCTCTTACTATACCAGTTCTCAATTGGTTGAGGGACTTTAGTCTTGGGTTAAGGGGAACAGGCAGGGAACAGGGAACAGGGAACAGGGAACAGGGAACAGGGAATAGGGAGTAGGGAGGGAGTAGGGTAAACATTATCTATACCTCATTACTCTGATAAGCGCTATAATGGCAAATTTAACCCCGTAAAGAAACCAAGTTATCGGAAAACATTTCCGTAATCAAGGATTCTGACTCCTGGCTTCTGGCTCGAAGCTCCTTCAATCTACCAACAGCTGAGTTCTATGGAACTCGCATTTTTCCACTACCCACTGCTGATCCTTGAGGGATCCGTGTAGGAATTGTGGGAATTTTTGTTCCGTACTCCCTACTCCCCACGGTGCGCTTTCCGTAGGCGAATTAAATTCGCCACGGGTCGCACCGCTCCCTACTCCCTACTCCCTACTCTCTTTGCTATTTCACATATACTGGGTTCATAGATCTGCTTTTGTATTCTGCCCAAAATTACTCACCAAATCTACCAGAAACCATTCGTGAATGACTCTGCCGCGATCAACGAAATTAGCCTTTACCTCTACCAAGCCATCCTTGAGCTTCAGCAGCAGCAGTCCGAATTACTCAAGGAAAAATACCGAAAAATCGCTTGGGATAAGCCCCGTCATCAATCTGCTTTCCTGGCCAATTTGAAATCAGAACTCAGCCAAGAGCAAGATTGGCCCCGACGAATTATCAAAGTCAGGAAATTACTGCAAGTTCTGTTCATTCCTAGTTATTTCAACTCCCCCAGCTTTAGAGAACTGACCCAAAAACTTCGTCACTCTATCCGACCCAAGCCAGGGAATAATTCCCATAACTTAGCTGTCTCTACTAATAATAAAACCCCAACATCGGTTTCCCCTTCGCCAAAGCTAGGCACAGGAATTGCCATCTTACTGCTAGATGCCGAAAATTTACGGCTCAATACTGAAACCGAAAAGTTCCTAGCTCAAATTTGTTCCTACCCGATCCAAATCAAAATTGCTGTTGCCAATTGGCGTGCTATGGGTAAGTATGACACTGAACTGCATACTCGTGGCTATGAGCTAATTCACGTACCACCAGGAAAGGACAGCGCTGATTTTAAGATGGCTACCGTTGAGTCATGTGCCAGAAGGATTTATGCACCTTGATGACCTGCGGCTACAAATAACTATCGATAGTCGCCTGCAACGAGCAGCTCGCTCTGCCCTGAAGGAAACCATCAAGAAGTTTAATGCAGAGCGTGGCAGTATCCTAGTGATGAATGTAAACAATGGTTCGTTGTTAGCCCTAGTTTGTGAGCCAACCTACAACCCCAATCAGTACTCCAAATTCGATGTGAGTTTGTTTAAAAATTGGGCGCTGTCAGACTTGTATGAACCTGGTTCGACATTCAAACCCCTAAACGTTGCGATCGCATTAGAAACTGGTATCATTACAGCCCAAAGCTTGTTCAACGACACTGGTAAGATTCAAATTGGCGAATGGCCGATTCTCAACCATGACTATAAATCAGTAGGCGCTCGCGGGATGATCAATCCCACCAAGATTCTGCAACATTCGAGCAATGTGGGCATGGTGAGGATGATGAGAAAGATGAAACCTGAGGTTTACTATGACTGGTTAGAGAAGCTAGGCTTAAAGCAAAAAGTAGGAATTGAGTTACCAGCTGAGACGGCTGGACAGCTCAAAAGTAAGTACAAATTTAAAGTTTCCCCAATTGAACCAGCTACGGCTTCATTTGGTCAAGGCTTTTCCTTAACCCCAATTCAGCTAACTCAGATGGTAGGTGCCCTTGCCAATGGTGGTAAGCTAGTGACTCCCCATGTGGTTCGGGGACTGTTTGACACCAAAGGGAATCCCCACTGGCAACCACGCCGTCCTGCACCGAGACGAGTATTTTCCCCCAACACTACTCGGACAGTGGTGGAAATGATGGAAACTGTAGTAACTGATGGTTCTGGAAAGGCATCCCGCATTCCTGGTTATCGGATTGGTGGTAAGACCGGTACGGCTCAGAAAGCCAGTCCTAATGGGGGCTATTACAGCGATGCCAAGATCACCAGCTTTGTGGGAATTTTGCCAGTAGAATCTCCCCGCTATGTCATCTTAGCAGTAGTGGATGAACCCCAAGGCAATGCCTTTGGTTCTAACGTAGCTGCACCATTAGTCAAATCAGTTATAGAAGCACTGATTACCATTGAGCGGATTCCACCATCATCTCAAAACTTCCGCTAGTAGGGCAACTCGGTTTTCAAATGAGTACAATTCAAGCTCTGGTTTGACTTGTCTGCACCTGTGCTAATAACTGATCAGTGTTAGTGGCTGCTGGTTTACAACTAAGTGCCTGACAAACTAAACCAATAACAGAATCTGGCAGATGGGTATCTAATTGATAAACACTTACGGGGAAATACTCACAGATGAGGGAGGTAAGTTGCTTAGCACCAGCGCGAATCAGAGTGCAATTGCGGTACCAATCTAAAGCAGTAAATATACTGGGACAGGATTGAGGGGATGTGTTGAGGACGCTACTAAATGCTTTCAAGGCTTGCTCTGCTCGGTCAAGGTATCGGAGATCTTCAGTAAGTAAAGCCAGACGTACTAGGTTTGCGATCGCTACCCCATTGGCAGATGGTGTCGCATTATCCGTATAACTACGCTCGTTTACTAACAGTTGATCACTAGGGTCACTGGCAGCATTATAGTAACCACCATTATCCACACTCCACAGCAATTCATCAAACTCCTGCTGTACCTTAACCGCTTTCTCTAGCCAACTGGCCGGTGACAGGTTGGTCGGTTGCAGGTTTGAACCTTGGCCAAAAGGCCAAGGTTGTTCTACTGACAAACTTGCCTGATGTAAATCCAGTAGAGCTTTGATAAACAAGGCATAATCCTCAGACTGAGCCAGCACTGCCGGTTGACCATCATAGTTTAGTCGGTGGAATCGACCTGCTACCCATTGATTGTTGAGGATGAATTGAGCAGCAACAGTTGCTAGTTGCCAATAGTCCGGTTCCAGGAACACACTATAGCCTCGCGCTAGGCCAGAAATCATTAAGCTATTCCAGGCAACAATCATTTTGGTGTCCGTTACTGGTGGAATTCTACCGAGCCAGTTCCGGGTTTTTGCCTCTTGATTGGTCTTGGCTGGTGGGAAGGTTTCCAGGAGATCCGGTTTGGCACCATAACGTGCTTCAAACAGTTTAGCCAAAGCAGCTTCAGTGTTCTGGGAAAACTGATCTGAGTAACGGCGCTGCAACACATTCTTGCCTTCAAAGTTGCCCTCTTTGGTCAGAGTAAATTCTTCCTCAATTGCTGTAAACTCCGATGGGCTTAGCAGTTGTTCTAGTTCTGAATAACTCCAGACATAAAACTCCCCTTCTTCAGGTTCACTGTCTGCTGGAGTCGCGAAATTATCTGCATCTTGAGCAGCATAAAAGAAACCATTCGGAGCGGTCATTTCCCGCTTGAGCCATTGAACTGTTCCTGCGATCGCTCGTTTAAAAGCGGCTTCCTGAATCCCTGCACTCCACAAATCTACCAAGTACTCCACAATCTGCCCATTGTCATAGAGCATTTTTTCAAAGTGGGGTACTGTCCAAGTGGGGTCAACCGTGTAGCGATGAAACCCCCCAGCCACATGATCGTAAATACCGCCCTTGGCTAAGTCTAGTCCCCGCTGTGCACAAGCCTGCTCTGGGGTATACTCCGATGCCCAATCGAAGCGAGTAACCCGTAGTGCCATACTGGCATAGGGAATCATGGGGAAACGTGGACCTGGATTGAGAGCATTAACGACACCCACACTAACTTGACCACCGATAAAGAGCAAATCATCACCAAGCTGCTCTGATTCGGGTAGTACTGCTGCCTGTTGGAGGTATCCCAGGATGTCTTCTTTGAAACTGTTAAGCTTGCCTTTTTCTAAATCATAGAAGCGACGAATTGATTGGAGCAACTGCAAAAACCCCGGTCTTCCGTAGCGTGGTTCCACAGGGAAGTAGGTACCTCCATAAAAGGGTACCAAGTCATCCGGTGTCAGGAAAATATTAAGGGGCCAGCCTCCTTGACCTGTCATCATCTGCAATGCTAGCATGTATATGCTATCAATATCGGGTCTTTCTTCCCGGTCTAGCTTAATCGGAAGAAAATTAGCATTCATATACTTGGCAATTGCCTGATTGGAAAACGCTTCGCCCTCCATCACCGTACACCAGTGGCAGCTAGAGTAACCGATAGACAGGAAAATTGGCCTATCTTGTTTTCTTGCTGTTAATAGCGCTTCTTCACACCAAGGCCACCAATCGATCGGATTTTCAGCATGCTTACGTAGATAAAGGCTTTGGGATTGGGCAAGGCGGTTAGTCATGACAGCTTCAGTAGTCGCTTCCCCTTCAGTCTACCTTGGTGAGTACTGAATCATTGATGTATTTGTCGTTAGTTATTTGTCGTTAGTTATTTATAATTCACTCTTTGTTCTGAGGGCTAGCCACTGTTGACGATTTTCTCCAAATATCTGGCAGTATCTACAAAAATATGTTAGACTTTGATTAGTTTTCTAGTGTCATTGAAAACATTCTGTAACTTGAATTGAAGCCGAAAACCAAAGCAAACCATGATAGTGGTTGCGTTTTCTATTAAACACAGATAATAGCGCCAAGAGCGGAACAAAACCGATCTTGGCCAAAGGAGATACCCCCTGGCTGCTTAAGCAGCTTGCATTAGTGGGCTAAAATCTGCAAAGTAGATTTTGGTAGCTAAAAAGTATCGGTAGATACAAATCACCCATGACCAATGATGAATCACTAGTAAACTTTGGTTTTAAACTTTGGTTTCCTCAAGAGTATTACCAAAGTAATGATGATAGTAATCATAGCTACCGGTAGTGTAACCTTTTAAACCATTAGCAACAATACCCAAAACTCTGCTATGAGCAATTCTCAATTCCGAGAGAGCTTCTTTGAACAAAATTTGCTTAGCTTTCCCTAAACCTACCACCATCAATATCCCATCGGTATTAGGCTCGATCAGTCTAGCATCCGCCAGACCAAGTAGGGGAGGGGTATCAAAAATTACCAGCTCAAACCGCTCTTTGAGATATTGAACTAAATTCTCCATCTTTGGGGAATTGAGAAGCCTGGTGGGGTCGGGGGAAATTTGACCAGCACTTAGAACACAGAGATTTTCCTCTAGAGGCGATCGCTGAATAACATCATCAACCTTGATTTCGCTAGAAATAACATCGCTCAGTCCCCACAAATTAGGTAAATCCATCTTCTGATGAATCTGAGGAAAGCGCAGATTAGCATCCACCAGTAAAACCTTTTGCCCCATTGCTGCTGCTGCCAGGGCTAAGAATATAGCCGTAGTGGATTTACCATCTACTGGTTCAGCAGAAGTTACCACTATAGCGCTAATGGGTTTCTCAGAATACAGACATTGGAGATTAACTTGGAGAGAGCGAAACGCCTCTAAAACAGGAGAAATCTGGTAACTACCAGATCCCACACCGAGTTGTGGAGCTGAGGCTTCTGGCTCGGGTATTATGCCCACACCAGTAACGGTAGTGCCTTTCTGGAGTTCTTTGTTAAAGGGGATTGTTGCTAATATTGGAAAGCGAGTATACTCTTTGATATCGTCAGTGCTGTTAAGTAAATGATGTAACTTTTCTGCTAAAAACCCAGCCGTGGCACCTGCAACTATCCCTGCGGCTGCGCTTAGGAGCAAAGTATCAGGCAAATTTGGGGATATTGGTTTTTCAGGTTGTTGCGGCTCAACAATTGTCTGCCAAGGGATACTGGTTTTAGCTGATTCAAGTTCCAAAGTTTCCCGAACTGACTCAAAGCGGTTTAGGCTTTCTGTTGCTACCTCAATCTTCTGCTTGAGTTCTGTATATCGATCGGCAATCACAGCTAGCTGTTTAAGTTTTTCACTGATCAGACTTTCCCCTTTAGCGATTGCGACCTGGCGCATCTCTAAAACCTTAATTTGGTTCGCTGTCTCTACTAGCTGCTGAATCAAATTCAGGCGAACTTTACTTGAGGAAGCCGATGGAGCATTGCCACTCAACTCCTGAATACGGCTATTTATCACCTTTTCTGCTTCCTGGCTTAACAGGGGGAGTAAATTTTGCTGTTGTTGCCTTAATCCTTCAAAGGTAGATTGGTTTTCCTTGAACTCTGCTAAATCCAACACCATCTGACCTTCTACTTTAGAAAGTTGGTTGAGCAATTGTTGATAACGGGGTGTTGCGATCAGGTTAGCTACTGCTTCCGCTTGCTGTGAGGATAGCCCCAACTGACCTTTGAGTTTCCCATACAGTATAATCATGTCTCGCAGCTGAGTTTGGGTAGCTTGTCTGTGTTCGACAATAGCATTGACCCGATTCGTCAACAGTTCACCCTGAAGTTGTGGATTAATCAGGTTGTACTTCTGCTGGAGTTGCTGGAGTTGTAGCTGAAGCTGATTAATTTGTCCTTGTATTTTCGGCTGCTGATTCGAGACAAATTGAATGCCTTGTTTGATGCTAGCCTGTTGTTGTTGCTTAGAGTACTCGATGTAGCCCAGAGCAACCTTTTCCAAAACAAATTGAATTCTTTCGGGGTCTGAATCTTGGTAGGCAACTTCTAAAATTTTGGTTTCTCGCAGTCGGGATACCATCATTCCTTCCCGGAGAGTATGATAGTTTATTTCTGGATATTGGGTTTGAATTTGCTCCACAATCTCAGACATAACCTGAGGAGAGCTTAGTACCTGAATTTGAGTGTCATAGTCGAAACTTTTAGTTGGAGCAGCAATGCTATGTACCCCGGGTTTTGCCTGCAACTCCAACGGGTCTTCACCAGATATGGGTTCGAGTAACAGCTGGAATTTGCCTTCATAGATCGGAACTGCACTTAAAGTTTTGGCAATAATTCCGGATGTCACAGTAAGGGCGACCCCTGCCATCAAGACAGCTCGACGACGAGCAGCAGCTAATATACGACGCAGATCGAGTTTGCTGGCTTCCAACTCATAGGCTCCTCCTGTTAGTTCTGGAGAAGATCGATACTGCTGTTGACCACTATGCTTAGATAGGGATGGCTTATAAGCTCCTTGGGAACCCATAATTCAAGTTCTTCTTGCTACTTGGGGATTGGGAATTGGAGATTGGATAACTGGTAGGATGCATAAACCCTAGTTACATGCTAGTTACAGGAACATCGGGAATGATTAGCCTGGTTTTGTGATCAATATCGATTAGCCCGAAGGGCGTTGGCTAGCGAACAGCAATAACCTTTTATTTTCCTTGCTTGAAGGTCAAAACAAGAAATTTAATGTAACATCATTCCGGACTCACGAAGCAATCGCTTGCCAACATATAGGATATCCAATTTACCAAACTTTCCCAATTTACAGATACAACAGTTATACCACCCATCAGGATGAATAGGACCCATGCAAAAAGGCAAAAGGAATACTAGGGTCGTAACTTAATCCTTTAACCTTTGACATCTATCCTGATTGCCACGGAATGAATGTGCCCAATAGATTTCAGGCACTAGTTGTTGCCAAATTCTCTGATTTGGCTTCCAGCAAGCTCTCATAGAGCTGACTCAGCTGATGGGCAACACCATTCCAGCTAAACATATTTTCTACCCTTGCTCTTGCCCCTAAGCCAAGTTGATTTTTCCAGTCGTGATCCGAGAGAATCCGATCGATAGCAGCCGAAAAAGCACCAGCATCTTTAGGTGGTGCCAGTAAGCCAGTTTCTGCAGATACAACGGTAAACTGAAGACCACCGACATCACTAGCTACTACAGGGGTGCCACTAGCCATGGCTTCGATGGCAACTAAACCAAAAGGTTCGTAGTGACTTGGTACTACACAA
The DNA here is from genome assembly GCF_010692305.1 of Moorena sp. SIO4G3. Lineage (NCBI taxonomy): Bacteria > Bacillati > Cyanobacteriota > Cyanophyceae > Coleofasciculales > Coleofasciculaceae > Moorena > Moorena sp. SIO4G3. The sequence continues at coordinate 69,225 of NZ_JAAHIG010000002.1, forward strand.
ACATCAGCTGCAGCATAATAAGCTGGCAGTAGTTCATCAGCAATGCGTCCAGGAAATGTAGTGATAGTTTGCAGTTCCAATTCAGCTACAATCCCTTCAATGCGATCGCGTTCCATACCATCTTTCTCACCAGGACGAGAACCACCACCAATAATCAGCTTCAAGTTAGGATCACCCCGTAACTGGGAGGAACCAACAGCTCGAACTAGGGTTTCAATGCCCTTGCGTTCGTCAAACCGTCCCACGTAAAAGATGATTTTGTTTTCAGGGCTAAGTCCAAGTTTTTGCCGTGCTTCTAAGCGGTTAATCTTGCCAAATCGGTCAATGTCGGTACCACAGGGAATAATATCAATGTCCCCCTTACTTGAAACTAGCGTACGCATGTGTTCTTGTTCTTGGGGAGATGTAGCAACAATTCGTTCTGCTGTTTCTAGCACTGCTTTTTCTATGTCCAAGCGAGTCGCAGCAATCTTCGGAATTGTTTCTACTGACTGGTATTTAACTGCGCCTAGGGAGTGATAGGTGTGAAGTTGAATAAGCGATGCAGCGCGGTCTTGGGGAGGCAGCGAGGTAGCGCGGTCTTGGGGGTCCCCCCCATGAGCGACTACCGGTGCGGTCTTGGGGGTTCCCCCCATGAGCGACTGCCGTTGGTTTCCCCCACTCGCTATTGCATCAAGAAGGGATTGACGCTTCTTCCACTCCATACCTACCCAAGCCGAAAGCCAGTAGTTTGTATGTACTATTGAATAGTGAATGCCTGATTGCTCCTGAAACTTAAGCAATTCGGTTAAAAACTCACCGCAGTATTCAAAAATCTCCTGTCGTGGCACAAATGCTTTTGGACCAGCAGTTAGGCGAATAGTACGACAACCTGGAGTATGTTCAACAATTGTGGCTTGGTTGGAACTGGAGAGGCGAGTAAACATATCGACCTGCCACCCTTGCTTAGCAAGAGCTTCACCCACTTGGCGCACATACACATTCTGTCCTCCAGCTTCTTCCTTACCGATTTCTATCGCTGGATCTCCGTGAACGGAGATCAGAGCAATGTGCTGTGTATTTTTCGTATTCATAGGCTTTTTTGATGTTGGAGCTTACAGAAGGTTTTCAGGTATGGGGAGTCTGACCTCTATCCGACTAAACCCTCAGCGTCGAGCTTTTACACACTCACTTAACAAATTTTAACCTCTCAGGTGTGCTTAACACATCAGTGGATGGAAGTAAATAAATTTAACAATTTATTTATATAAAATGATAACTTAAGTCGGGCACTATATGGTATCGTTTAGCTTCTTGAGATGCTTCTGGGATTTCACACAGGTCTTTATAGCTGCCTGAATGTCCCTCACTTAAAAATAGTGCATCATTCAGCGATGCCTCAGGTGCGACCCGTGGCGAATTTAATTGGACGACTGTAAGCGCACCATTACGGTCTTGGGAAGGCAGCGCAGTCTTGGGGGTTTCCCCCATGTTTGTAGTAGTGTGAACGATCGCTCATGGTTTCTAATCAGAAAATTTACATTACTAGCAGTTGACAACTTCAAAAATGTGCTAGTATGGATTGACATCACCTTGGAGAGGTGGCTGAGTGGTCGAAAGCGGCAGATTGCTAATCTGTTGATAGGTTCAGGCCTATCCGAGGGTTCGAATCCCTCCCTCTCCGTTGAGTATCCTCAACTGGCAAAAATCAAACTTTCGTTGCTTAGAAAGTTTGATTAACTCTACCTAGGTCTTTGTAAAAAGGAGGCATAAGATTCAGTAATTATGCATCTTATGCCTTCTTTGCTTCTATTTGTCCCTTGTCTACCTATCAAAGTTAGAGAAGCTGTAACCAATGCCAAAAGAAATTCCGAGATCTGTGGCACCATCAACGAAAATTCCACCAGTTAAAGCAGCATTGGCAACAAAATTGGGTCCAAATGGCCAATCAACACCACCAGTAACGATTAAACCGACATTGTCCTCATCACCTGTAGAAAAAGCCAAACCAGCACCAGCGAAAGCTGAGTAAGTAGGCGGCTCAAACGGTTCATCCTGGAAAATAAAGTTGTAAGTGGCTGGGATCACAAAGGTAGCATCATCATTGATTAGTATGCTAGGACGCACTGATAAAGTGGGGGATAAATCGTATTTGCCGTTAATCATAAAGCCACCTCGACCAATATTGGTGCCATCATCAGTAAAACCGATATGACCGCCAATTCCGATATAGTTTCCAACCCCAAGGCTCTTGCCAGTAGGATCAATGTTTCTTTGAGCTACAGGGGTGCCTACTTCATAGGAGGTTGGCTCTGAGGTGGGAGAGCTGGCTGGATCTAGTTGTATGTTTAGAGCTGCTACAGATGTCGCTAAAGTCCCTGGTCTCGGTGGAGCTACCACAGGATTATTGAACTCTCGAGAAGGTTTTTGGGATTGCTCAGTGATCGGTTCTAGCTCTTGTTTGGGGAGATTAGCACGATACTGGATAGTTTCTAAATTGGCTAATGGTACCTGCTTCTGTGTGACTGTATAGTCAGCAATTGGTGCAACTGAGCCATTGAATTGGGAGCGGTTTACCAATTCATTAGGAGACCCTACCGACTTAGTAGCACGAACCGCTGCTCCTATCCTGTCCAATTGCCCTAAACGGGAATTAGCTCGATGGTCAGTGATAGTGTTGAGATTCTCTGATGGCAGACTAGTTGGTCTGAAGATATTTTCAGGAGTCTGTGTAGTTTCCGGATTAAATCGATTAGGGTCAAGTGTGATGGTGGAAGCTGCTGCTAATTGCTTAGGTCTGACCGCTGCTGCTGTCTGGGTAAATTGCTTTACCGATGAATTATAGCTAGGTGTTTCAGCAGTAGCAGACAGCTGGTAACTGACCATCGTCAATACTGCCATACTCAGTTGCATCGAAAGGGTCTTAGGAAAATTACTCTTCACACTCACTCCTCAAAAACTACTTGGTTATTGGTTAGGGGTAACAAATATAGCAGTTAGGCAAAAGCTAAAAGCTATATTTCTTGGTCAGTAACTTGTAGCTGCTAGCCATTGAGATCACATAAGCTACTCAAGAACTTGAACCCAATCCTAGGATAGTCTACTCATCCGACCAACTTTACCAGATACAAAGAGCAGAATAACCTCATTTTGGCTTTTAGTTTTGCCCTGGGTAAACCTCACTACTAACACAGGACTTAGCTATCTAAACCTGTAAAATCTCTGTATACCCCTATCGGGAAGGCAATAGGCATCCATGCACCCATGCAAAAGTTGACTAGAACAGCTTAGGTTAGCTTTCGGCATTAAGAATTAAATTCCCGTGGCGGCAGTCGCACCTTTCGAGTACCGTAACTCCCATCACAGATACGGAGGCGCTCGATCAGAGTAACTTGATCATGAGGCAGTCAGGGAAAGGTTGGTCAACGGGCAACGGTTGATTTCACTGCTGAATCTTCCTAGTTGTTCATCCTTCTAGAAAAGGATCATAATCTGAGTGTAAGTTCCGCCTTCCTATACTATGGTTTTGCTTGAGCAATTACGAGCCAATGATTTAGAATACTACTGTCGTGCTAATCTCAACCTCTATGATTCGCCCAACTGTAAGCGTTTGACAACACAAGCAGCTACAGGAAGGCACTTGCGGGTCAAGTCTGTCCCGCCTGTCGGTAATGCCTTAGAAGTACGTCTGTGCGAAGATAACTATTCTGGTTGGTTGCCTGTGTCGGATTTGGCTCTACTGGAGATAGCTAAGACTCCTTATCGCCCCATTTCTCTGTCTCCAGCTCAAATTCAAGCACGAATAAAAGCGGTAATTGGGTTTACTAAAGCAGCAATGGATCAAAATCCCTACTACCTTTGGGGGGGTACAGTAGGTCCCAACTATGACTGTTCAGGGCTGATGCAAGCAGCGTTTGCAGCATCGGGGATTTGGTTACCCAGAGATTCCTATCAGCAAGCAGCTTTCACCCAAACCATTAGAATGGAGCAACTACAACCAGGGGATTTGGTCTTTTTCGCTACCGGTCAAAAAGTTAACCATGTAGGATTGTATCTAGGTGATGGTGATTACATTCATAGTTCGGGTATTGATCATGGTCGAAATGGGATTGCAATTGACCAGCTTTCAGAACAAGGGGATGAGATAACAAAGTATTATTACCGACAGCGCTACGGAGCTGGGCGAGTTGTGACAAGTTATCAGCCCTAGTCACCTAGCACAATTATCTAGCACAGTTATCTAGCACAGTTATTTACCAGCGTACTGCTCGAAGAGAACATGGTAATCAGGCTTACTATAAAGCTCTCAGCAGGGCTTCAGGGCAAAAGACTAACAAAAATTACCACAAAATGTCCTCACAATTTCCTTTACTCAGAGAAATCTTCTGAGCTTTCTAAAATATTCCTGCTGATGATCTTGTGATTATACTGATTATTGAGGGAAGACTGTGGGTAGATGTATCCCTAGCTTATCTGTAGAATTCCTGACGGATCGAGCCCAGCAATGAACACCACTCAGTCTCACATAAAAAGTACTGAAACAATGGCAGAGGCAGAGTCCGCCCTAAAGATCTGGTTTTCTTTATCACTTGATCTATTATGCACCTTTGGTCAAAACGGATATTTTCAACAACTTAATCCGGCTTGGGAAAAGGTTCTAGGTTGGACTTGCTCCCAATTGCGATCGCGACCTTGGATTGAGTGGATTTATCCAGAAGATAGGGAATTTACTCTCAATGCCCTTCGTGATTGTGGTCAAGGAAAACTAGTCGAATACCGGAATAGATTATACCACAAAGATGGTAGCTTGCGTTGGCTCGCTTGGAGAATTTCACAGGATGAACAGGGTCTTCTCTATGCTGTTGCTAAAGATATCACTAGTATTAAACAGCTAGAATCGGGATTGGACTATGGTAACTCTACTGGCTCCTATAAAGGCAGTAAGGGCTTTGAAAATCTAAATCTAGATCAGCAAAACTTCAAAAGTGACTTTGCTCTATTAACGGAATGGCTTTATCGCTATGAAGCGGTTAGTCAAATTAGTGGTCATCTGCTCTACGAATGGAATACCCAGACCAATGAATTGATTTGGGGTCACAATATTGAACAAGTATTGGGTTATTACCCAGGAGAACTCACCAACACTGGGCAAGGGTGGGATGAATTAATTTATCCTGATGATTTAGAACGATACCGACACACCATTGAACGGGTGATTGTCACTAAAGAGCCTTTTGATATTGACTATCGGATCCGTAAGAAGGATGGCACATACATCACCGTTGAGAACAAAGGACAGTTTTACCTAGATAGTTCAGGTAATCTCAATCGTCTGCTGGGGTTAATTGTTGACATCACGGAGCGCCAACAGGCAGAAGAGGCATTACGCCTAAGCGAAAAACGATTTCGGCTAGCAGTGGATAATTATCCCGGTACATTTATTATCTATGATGCCCAGCGGCGGCTCCAGTTTATCAATCAACAAGGGGTTAAGCTAACTGGAGTGGCTGATTCACCACTACTGGGTCACACTGACGAAGAAATCTATCCTCCTGTATTTAAGGATATCTATGTGAAACTGCTACAAAAGGCTGTGGAAACCCGGATGCCACAAGTGGAAGAACTGACTTTGACTTTGCCAGAGGTTGGTGGACTCACTGTCCTCGCTACCTATATTCCCCTGCTAGATGAGCAAGAAAATATTTATCAAGTTATCGGGATTATCCAAGATACTACCCAGCGCAAGCAGGCAGAGGTAGAACTACGGCAAGCCTATCAGCAATTGAGACTAAATACAGAAGCCGCGTTAGACCAGAAAGAAGCAAAATTTCGACGGGTGTTTGATGAAGCACCTATTGGAATGTCACTATCAGATTTGGATTATCAGTTTATTCAGGTGAATCGGGCTTTTTATGAAATGCTCGGATACACCAAGTCTGAACTAATGGCTCTCAATGGTTTGGCAATTACTCATCCTGAAGACCTAGAACAAGCCAAGCCTTATATTAGGCAGGTCATACAAGGAGAAATTGATAGTTTTAAGTTAGAAATACGTTACCGTAAAAAGAATCAAGATACCCTCTGGGGTAATTTAACCATGATGGCTATGCGAAATCAAGCAGGAGAAATCCTGTGTATTTTGAGCATGGTTGAAGACATTACAGAACGCAAGCAGGCAGAGGAGGCGGTGCGACACAGTGAAGAACGATTTCGTGCCATCATTGAAGATCAAACTGAACTGATCTGTCGCTTGAAACTTGATGGCACCCTAACGTTTGTCAATGATGCTTACTGCCGCTATTTTGACAAAGACCGCTCTGAATTAGTAGGGAAAGTATTTTTGCCAAAAATGCCTCCGGAAGACGAAGACATTGTTACCCGGAACTTCCGTTCTCTTTCCGTAGATAATCCGATCAACACTTACGAACACCGAGTTCTTCTCGACTCTGGAGAAATTCGCTGGCAGCAGTGGAGTGATCGAGCTATGTTTGATGAACATGGCCAATTTATCGAATGCCAGGCGGTGGGAAGGGATATCACTGAACTCAAGCAAGCAGAAGCAGATATTCTTAATGCATTGGCTAAGGAAAAAGAACTGGGTCAACTCCGATCAGGTTTCGTTTCATTAGTTTCTCACGAGTTTCGCACGCCACTGACTACCATTCAATCTTCTGCTCAAATGCTGCAACGCTATCAGAAAAAATTGTCCCCTGAGAAAAAACAGAAGCACCATGATAAGATTCAGCATGCTGTGGTCCGGATGACTCAACTTTTGGATGATGTTCTAACGATTGGGAAAGCGGATGCTGGGAAACTCAAGTTTGAACCAGAATCCATGGATTTAGTGGCTTTGTGTCAGGACATACTCGAAAATATTAAAATTAACCTGGGTTCTAAGCATAACCTGATGTTCATTAGTCATGGTAGCTGTCAAGATGCCCTAATCGATGAAAGACTGTTGAGTCATGTTGTTAACAATTTGCTCTTAAATGCGATTAAATATTCTCCAGAAGGAGGTACGATCAAATTTGAACTCAATTGCAATTCTTCGACCGCAGTAATCCAGGTTCAAGATCAGGGGATCGGCATTCCTATAAAAGACCAAGAGAAACTATTTGAGTCCTTTGAAAGAGCAAGTAATGTTGGCAGTATCCCTGGGACTGGACTGGGTTTAGCAATTGTCAAAAAATGTTTAGACTTGCACAATGCTAAAATTGCTGTAAACAGTGAAGTTGGGGTGGGAACGACATTTACGGTTACCCTACCGCTGCACTTTGCTACGAACCAAAATAATTAATATTAATAAGATCAAATCCGGTTAATCACTTCTACAATGGTTGATCGTTTTTGGTTAATTATTAATTGTTAATTGTTAATTGTTAATTGTTAATTGTTAATTATTAATTATACTAGTTATTATTAGCCTAATGAGGTGCATAGGATTTTCTCCCTGTTTCCTGTTCCCTATCGCCTGTTCCGAGATCTGCTGTTCCCTAAAAACCTTAGGTGCGCTTGACCCATTAAGACTTAAATTCGCCACGGGTCGCACCTCAATAATTTGTACCTCACCTAATTGAATACCGCTATAATTGTTAATTATTGATAATTAATACATAATTGAACAAAATGTTGAGCGCAGTCCCCACCTAGAATCTTTGATGCGCGGTGGGGTTAGCGAAACCAATAAACAAAGCGCAGCATCCTTATTCTGGCTTTTCCTGATTCTGGACATATGCAATCAGCTTTTCTAATGGAGCTTGCGTTCCAACTGTTATCAAAGCATAGCTGCCACCCCAGAACATCGGTTTTTCTGACCAGTAAAAACGTTTGAGATGGGCTGCATACTCTTTGCGCATTAGTCGAGAGGAAACAGTTTTGAGGTTATTTACTAGCAATGACCAAGTCAATACTGGGGATAGCTTCAAACAAAACGTGGACGTGATTACTCTCCCCCCCAAATTCAATCAGTTCACAATCCCATTTTGCTAGGGTAGCCCTCAAAATGTCTTCCAAGGGTTCAAGCATCTCCCCTGTTAGGGAATTGTTTCTGAACTTAGTCACTAGTCCCAAGTGATAGATCAACCGAAATGCTGAGTTGGAGTGAGTCTTGAGTCTCCAGCAAATCCATAGAGCGGTATCGGCAACTAAATTGACAACTAAATCTTAGCAGGTGAAAATACATATGGTATGGTTAAGTCTTTTTCCATGGGCCAGAAGCAAGCTAAAAAGCGAACTAAGCGTAAAAAGTCAAAGACAGCGTCCAGGATCAGAACGGATGTCTGGTCGCTGTCTTTGACTCGCCACCAGCGCAATTTAGCTATTCTGACAGTGGAAGAGTACCGCCATTTCCTAAAACCTTTGGTACTAATCGCCTATGGGAATTGGTCTGCCCTGTTGGGGTTAACTGCCAAAGAACGGGTGAACGCCCTGGAGAAGTTGGTTCACCAGACCGCAAATAATCCCAATCCTAAATATGGTTGGTACTTCAAAAAAGCCATCAATAACCATCCATCGTTTCGCAAGTTTCCCAGCTACCTAAGACGCGCTGCCATCCAAGACGCATTAGGGATTGTTAGCAGCTTTGTGACTCGCTGGCAGGATTGGAAACGAGGCAATAGAAAGCACCGACACGACAAGTCGCCTAAGCTTACTGCCATCGGTAACAGCTACCCAGCTCTGTACAAAGGTCAACAAATTCGCTATAACGCTAATTTTAAAGCTGTAGACCTCAAGGTTTGGAGCGGTAAGGATTGGGTATGGTTATTGGCTATTCCTGTTCGTTCATCGGGGAAAAGCCGCCATCATGGTCAAGACAACAAACTGATGTCGCCTTCGTTAATTGCTAACCGCCGCAGCGTTCATCTGTCGATGCCCGTCGAGATCGCAATTAAGGAACTGCCGGAATCCGAGTGGGTTTGTGCGGTAGACCTAGGAATTAACACGACAGCGACCTGCTCTATCGTTAGTCGGGACGGTACTGTAAAAGCGAGGAAATTTATTTCCCCCGCCAGAGACATAGACCGCCGTGACCAACGCAAGCAGCGTATTGCCACTAAGTCCAAGCAAACCCGTAAGATCACCAAACGGAATTTGCCTCAAGGGTTCTGCAAGGGATTGTATCGCAAGTCCAAACAGATCAACCAACACATTGCTCAAGTCGTCTCCAAAGCTGTCATAGACTTTGGAATAGCTCATCAAGTGAGCGTGATTGTGTTTGAGGACTTGTCAAACTGGAAGGCAAAAGGGGGTAAGCACGGCTCTGTCCAAAAGCAACGATTCCACCAATGGTGTAAAGACCGGATTGTGGAACTTGCCATCCAGAAATTTAGCGAGTTAGGCGGGAACGTCGTCAAGGTTAACGCCAAATATACCAGTGCTTATGGGTTTGATGGGTCTGGCTTAATTTCCCGCAGCAACAAGAAGTATTCCCTGGCCAGATTCAAGAACGGCAAGCGCTATAACGCCGACTTATCTGCCTCTTATAACATCGGCGCTAGATATTGGTATGCCGTGCTAACTAACGGGAAATTTACTAGGGTCTGGGAAGGCAGAAGTTCCTCCCACACGCTGAGAACGCCAGTGACTCTCAGTAGTTTATGGAAGCTATCTGAGTCCAACCTAGCATAAGAATCCCCAGCTAGAATTTTTAATTTAGCTGGGGTGCGTTCAAGTCTTCTGTATTCCTAATTCTCACTTCAGTTGACAATCAAAGATCAACAATGACCCCTCAGCTTTCTATCAAATTCTTGCAAGTTCACGAAAGTAGCAAGTCTACTGATTCCACTCCCAGTTATCGCCTTGACAGCTATATTGCTCAACAAACACCTGACTTGTCTCGCTCTCGTATCCAGAAGCTGATTGAACAAGGCAACGTGCAAGTGAATGATCACGTGTGCATCTCAAAAAAAGCTAAAGTTCAGCTAGGGGATCGCATCTCCCTAACCATTCCTGACCCCAAACCTCTGGAATTACAACCGGAAGTCATCCCCTTAGACATTCTTTATGAAGATGACGTTCTGATTATTATTAATAAACCGGCTGGTTTGGTAGTTCATCCAGCACCAGGTCATGAAAGTGGTACTCTTGTCAATGCCCTTTTAGCCCACTGTCCTAAACTGACAGGTATTGGTGGTGTTCAGCGTCCAGGCATTGTCCACCGCTTGGATAAGGATACAACTGGTGCAATTGCGATCGCAAAAACTGACCAGGCTCATGGACATCTACAAGCCCAACTCCAAGCCAAAACTGCTCAAAGACAATATTTAGGTATAGTCTATGGTGCTCCCTCTGCTGAGTCTGGCACCATTAACCAACCGATTGGACGGCATCCTGTAGACCGCAAGAAAATGGCTGTCGTGCCAGTAGAAAAAGGGGGACGCCCAGCTATTACCCATTGGCAAGTCCGAGAACGACTGGGCAACTATACCCTGATCCATTTCCAATTAGAAACTGGTCGCACCCACCAAATTCGTGTCCACAGTAGCTATATTGGTCATCCCATTGTTGGAGATCCCGTTTATAGCAGTGGTCGTTCTGTCGGTGTTAATCTACCGGGTCAAGCACTTCACGCTTGGCGACTACAACTACAGCATCCGGTTTCTGGGGAGTGGATTGAGTTTGTTGCCCCTCCCCCCCTAGCTTTGATCAAACTCTTAGACGTGCTACGACTTCGCTTGAGCTAGTTCCTTTTGCGGAGATTCCTTAGCCCGATATGGCACTAAGGATTCGTAATCGATGTTCAAAGCTGATATTCGTGGGATAGTGTTGCCTTGGGGAGACAGATCCCGTGCCATGCCCATATACAGAGATGGATCCCCTGCCTTGGCCTTCTTGTCTTGTGGCACGTAACTGCGCACCTGGGTCTGCCAAATGATTTGTGGGAAGCCCAGTACTGCACGGTAGTATTCGTTGTAACGTGGAGATTTGATGTTGAATGGTGTTTCACCCTGAGGGCGACCGGGAAGCACTCGACGCCGTTGATAGGGGACGGTGTTGTACCCAAAATTCTCCATGTACTCTTCGCTGTCGAGCAGTTGATCGACGAAGCCTTGGATACCCTTTGTCGCAATTATAACTGCCCAGGCTAATTTTTCTCTTTCGCCATAGATATCACGTCCAAGCACCCGCTGCACACACTGCTCTACAACCCGATAGTTGCTGTTTTTGTCATAGAAGCTGGTCTTGAAGGTTTCAGAAAGCAACAACCCACGAATGAAGTCCCGCACTGTGATCTGACCGAAGCGGAGTTGGGACTCCAGGAACGGTTCACGATCCGAAGCAAAGGCATGGAAGAAGATCTGACGGTATCCTGCCTCGATTAGGGCATCCATGTCTCCGGGGGAGAGCAAGTTTTCAGTGGAATAAATTCTGGGTTGCTCTTCTCCTGGTATCTCATACCCATTTATGCGCGCATTCTGCGTCACAGGGGCGTAGCCTAGTAAAGGAATAGCCACGTTTTTATCTCCGTATTCTTAGAAAATCTTACAAACCTTAATCAAATATATAATGAATCCTGTGTCAGTCTATAAAAAAATTATATTTTAATCGATATGTTAATCTCTCAAGCGACTAGTGATAGCTGGCACAGCAGTCAATCGTCAATCGTCAATAGTTATGGGTTAATCAACTAACCTTCTTCTTGCTTTTGTGATTAATCTGTGTGATTACTCTGAGTCTTCCCCTTTAACTTAATCACCTTAATCACTAATAGATTATTAATTTTGATTAATTAAAACGTTAATCAAAGTAATAATTTT
>NZ_JAAHIG010000020.1:0-25569 GCF_010692305.1 Moorena sp. SIO4G3
ATCTCTTAATGGGGTGGGTTTTCACCACCATCCAACAGACAGTTAGAATTTTTGGGATTTTAACCCCGCGATTCCCTGAGTTATACCCCTCCTTTCTCAGGAGGCTCCTACTCAGAACAAGCCGCACTCTGCGATTGGATGAGCCTTTCTTTTTTCGAGAAACTCGACGCTGATAAAACTTGAGACGTTTTTCTCCTATTCTGTAAAAACGAGGATTTGATTCAGTCTTTCCAGCGGAATCAGTGTAAAAATCTTTTAGCCCAACATCCAAGCCGATAGCTGTTCCAGTTGGCTCTAGTTCCTCTTTGATATCAACTGAAACACAGAACTGGACATAGTACCCATCAGCCCGGTGAACTATACGAACTCGCTTTATTTGCTTTTTATCAAAGCGCCACAAATCCCAGGTACCCTTGAGTTTTAGCTTTCCGATACCCTTTTCATCACTAAACGTGATCGACTTCTTATCAGGGGATAATTTCCATCCAGACTGTTTATACTCCACTGATCTGCAGTTTTTCTGGAATTTTGGAAAACCCTTTTTGCCAGGCACTTTCTTTTTGCAGTTATCAAAAAAGCGAACAATTGATGACCATGCCCTCTCAGCGCTAGATTGCCGAGCAGTAGAGTTCAAATCGTTGGCAAAAGGAAAGTTTTTGGCGAGAACAGCACTGTATTTGTTGAGGTCAAATTTGTTAACCCCTTTGTTGTCCATCCAGTATCTTAGACAGCTATTACGGATGAACTGAACTGTCCGGATAGCCTCGTCTATAGCGGAGTATTGATGCTTTTTACCTTTTGCCTTGAACTCCAAAATGATCACCAATTTCGACCTTAACTGTTCTCTACTTTATTCTACAACATCCAGACTAAGATTACAGATTTTATTTCAATATTTTTTTTCACGGCGGCTCAAGCCGTTAAGTAGCCTAAATCCCCGGTTTAAAAACACGGGGTTTTGGCTTGGGGAGTTCCATAAAGAATTTTTACAAGATGGGCGTCGAGCCGCATCTGGACAGGTTGAGTATAGGATATCTTACTATGACTGAAAACATCATACCGTTTGCTCGAGATCAAAACTCCCTTTTCCTCGGAGTTCTCAGCCTTTATGCTTTATCGGCTTTCATAAAATCGAAATTTATACAATTGCATAAAAATTTGCACAAAAAAACGGGTTAACCCGCTATACAATTGGTCAACCCGTGAGCTTGGGAACGCCTAAATGGACTACTTTTGTAGAACCAACTTAACGTTGGCATTGTTTAGGCCACGCTGCTTGACTTCTGCCAAGGTCTTGTTAACGGCATACTTCTGGTTGATGGAGTTGATCAACTCGGTTTGGTTGTGCTTCTTAGCTACACCCCAAAGGTCAGCAATCAGGTCAAAGGTGCCATCGCTGTTGCGAGACCAACCGAGATCATATTCACCTTCGAGAACGGCAACCAAGTCAGCGCGAACCCGCTGACCATTGTAGCCGCGAACATCAGCTTCTGTCTTAACAGTGATTCCCAGGTCACACAGGGAAGTTTTCAGGATTTCGGCATCGGAGATTTTAGTGCGCAGAGTGCTAAAGTGAGACATGTGGATTTCCTCCAGAAAAGGTATCAGAGAAACGACAACGTAGCGTTTTACTTTTATGGCTAGCCGCCCTCAACAATAATTACAAGCGGCTACTTATCAAACTGCTAGCAATTTTTTGCTAGCCTTTACTCCTGTTGGGAGCAGGAGAAAGCCTGTTAGAACTCCATACGCTGATATTCAGCTACGGAGGATGCAGCAGGTCGCGCGCGTTGCCTAGCCCAGTCCCTCAGGGCTGCAACCTGCTCTGTCATCGTGCGCGATAGAGGTTGAGTTGATTTAATCGCGGCAATAATATCCAGTTGAGTAAACTCCCGGTCTTGAGCAAATGCCTCATACATCGCTGCCACCATGGCTTGCTCAATCTCAGCCCCAGAAAAACCATCAGAAACTTTAGCTAACTGTTCAATATCAAAGCGGTCAATATCTCCACGCCGCTTTTTCAGGTGAATTTCAAATATTTGCTGGCGTTCTTGGGTGTTGGGTAAATCAACAAAAAATATCTCATCAAAACGACCTTTGCGTAGGAATTCTCCTGGTAGGCGCTCCACTCGGTTTGCTGTCGCCATCACAAAGACTGGTGAGGTTTTTTCTTGCATCCAGGTCAGGAAAGAACCAAAGATTCGACTTGAAGTACCCCCATCAGAGTCAGAAGAACCGCTGCTACCAGCAAACGACTTATCAAGCTCATCTATGAAGAGAATAGCTGGAGAGATTGATTCTGCCGTCTTCAAAGCATTGCGCAGGTTGGCTTCCGAGCGCCCTACCATCGAGCCATCGTATACCCGCCCCATATCCAGGCGCAATAGTGGCAGACCCCATAAACGAGACGTAGTTTTGGCAATCAGAGATTTACCACAGCCAGGAACCCCTAGAATCAACATTCCCTTCGGTTGAGGCAAACCATATTCTCTCGCCCTCTCTGTAAAGGCATTAGAGCGCTGCTTCAGCCAACGCTTCAGTTCCTCTAACCCTCCTATAGAATCGAGGGTTTCATCTTCTTCGATATACTCTAGGATCCCGTTGCGGCGGATGATCTGCTTCTTCTCGGATAGAACAATATCGACTTCAGCTTCAGTAAGACGACCAGCTTTAACGTAGGCTTTGCGATAAACTTTCTCTGCTTCATCCCGGGTCAAGCCTAATGCTGCTTTGAGCAGCTTTTCCCTAGTTTCTGTAGTCGTTCGACGAGTTTTACTCTGATCCAGTTGGTGGGATAGGACTTGGTTAAGTTCCTTAAGGTTTGGTAGGGGAAAGTCAAGGACAACCACTTCCTTTTCCAACTCAATAGGAATCTGCTGCACCGGGGACATTACGATGATAGACTTTTTAAGAGACTTCTTAGCTTCCTCTCTAAAGCTTGCCATCGCATCCCGCAACCATCGGGTAGTTGCTGGTGCATCTATAAAGGGATGTAAATCCTTAAAGATGTATATACCAGGTTCTTTTTGTTGAATTACCCACTGAACTGCTGCCTCAGGAGAGACCGTATTGTGCTGAGTGGTGTGGCGTGATTGACCATACTCAACAATCCCGTGAGTGACGGTCCAAACGAAGACTCGTTGCTGTTGAGACTTCTTTTGAGCAATCATTGCTATTGCCCTCTCTGCCCGCTCCTCCTCGGGAGTCACGAGGTAGATTAGGGGATATTGAGCTTGAATGAGAACCTTTATCTCTTCTTGCATAACTCTACCTAATATTAGAGACGGCTTACAACTGCCCAAACATCTTCAACTGAACCACTGAGCTAACTAAGTCGGCTCTGGGAGTAGACTAATTTGTCTACCTTAACTTTGGCTACCTTAACAAGGAACCAATTCCTCTTCTCCGTGAGAATCGGTAATGGAGCATACTTTAGCTGTTACCTTTTCTACTGGGAGTTCTTCCGATATCACACCAGGTTGGTTTTTCAGAGCAACTAATTTTCCCTCTGAGATAACCAAGTCACTAGAACACTCAGGACAGGGGTATACTTTATGGGTTTGTCCATATTGGTCTACCTCTTCAACCACATCTTGGTGTTCTATGTAGAATACAATCGCCCTCTCAACCATAGCTGACATTGATTCAGAATCAACAGCCGCTTTAATTTTGAGCCGGCGGTGCAATCCTGGTGGAAGATAAAGAGTAACTTTTTGCTTGTCTTGCATATATTTTTTATATCGTTGTACCCGGGTATGTATTTAACCTTATCGGTTTCCTCTCTAGCTGTCAAGACATTAAGCTGGTATGACCGCATAATTGTTACATTACTTAATAATCTGACGGAAGGAAGATGGTTATCTAATGGATAAGGAATAGCATAAGGCGCGCCTGTAGTTAGCAACGGATGCAGCACTATCAAAGGGAGCGATTGTGAAGCGAAAGACTTTCTCGACGGGGCTGGAGAGCGATGCAGCAAGGGAACAGGGGGGGTTTCCCCCACTCGCGCTTTGCATGGCTGACAGGTGTGGACGCTTGCCTGGGCACACAGAACCCAAACCATCAGCAACTGCATCCAGAGGCGTGCACCTTGAGGTGCGACCCTAGGGCGCGAGCAATCCCTCGCACCCTAGGAGGCGCGCACTAAGAGCTAATTTAATTTGACGACTGTAAGCGCACCTAACAACAGCTGTTATGGGTAGGTTTTTTGCTAAGGATGGAAAGGATGCTTTTATTACAGGTAATGAAGCGGAGTAATGACGCGGAAATGATCTAATTATGAACTATATAGCCACAATATAAACGCGCTTAAGCTAATTAATAACAGCTAAAAGTATCATAAATAACGATTAAGGACTAACGACTAAGGCATTACCTTCAATCCTCCACGACATATCAGTTGTCCAGTGGTCAGGGTCAGTTCTTGAAGCTCCACCTCTGGTCCTAAATTTATTAGAAACCCATCTAAACTAAGAGGGGGGGCATCAGGGTCTATCTGAACTTGCAAGGGGTTCAGTTCCAGTTGGTTGGGGGTAGCTAGTTGGATACCAGCACGAATTACTATCAGCTTGGTACCAACATCATGATTAGTATAAATGCCTCTTAATGTCAGCTGTCCTATATTGATATTAATCTTTTCCCAGCGTATTTGTGGCGTTTTTGGGTCGTTACCGGGTTGAATGATATCATCTGATTTAAGGAATGTATATAACAACTCCGTCAAAGCGTTAGATAACAAGGGTGCTTCAAGAGATGATTGCAGGTCTGGTTCTAGGAGTAATAGCTGACCCACTACGGGAACTGGTTCTAAAAGACGTACGGGTTTACGCTTAATTATCTGACCCAGGTTGAGTCTAATATTACTGCCTTCGAGCTGAATTTGGCTTAGATGCAGTCCTTGATAAACTGCTTGGTTGGCAGCAAGGGCAACCTGAGGAATGTAACCAGTCAGGATTTGGCGATCGCATCCCACAATGTTTAGTTGCAATGTAGCAACTTCCTCTACTTGCGATCGCAGCCACAGCCGTAGCGCTGGGGAAATAACTTTGCTGATAATCTGGCTTGGCTTTTGCTTCGAGCTTTTCGGAGTTTTAACCAAAAGAACACCTTCTTGTACTATTTGTACATAGTATTTTGAAGTGGTTGTCTAATGGAAATCAACTCCTGGGCACACTATAAGCATAAGGCAAACTAAATTCAGCATCACCATAGTCCAGAAGACAAAGCTCAAGCCAAATGTTGGGTCATGGAGGAAAGAGTACAAAAAATTCTTTCACAGTGGGGTATTGCGTCACGGCGTCGAGCCGAGAAGATGATAGCCGCAGGACAAGTGCGCCTCAATGGTACGACTGTACATTTGGGGCAGAAAGCTGATCCAGAAACAGATGTAATCGAAGTGGATGGCAAACCGATAAACCCCTATCACCGACCTCAATCTATCTACCTTTTACTGAACAAGCCTGCTGGAGTAGTTTCCACTTGCCGAGATTCCCAGAATCGTCCGACAGTAATTGACTTATTACCGGATAAACTAACCAAGGGTCAGGGGATTCATCCTGTAGGAAGGCTGGATGCGGATTCTACAGGTGCATTACTACTGACCAATGATGGTGAGCTAACATTTCGCCTGACCCATCCTAGTCATCACATACCTAAGACGTATCAGGTTTGGGTACGGGGTAATCCCCCAGAATCGGTACTGCAAACTTGGCGTGAAGGTGTTAATCTGCTGGGTAAAAAAACGTTACCCGCTAAAGTCCGTGTACTTAAGCGTAAGGGTCAATCCACACTTTTGGAGGTAGTCTTAACGGAAGGTAGAAACCGACAGATCCGTCGTGTTGCTCAACTGCTAAGCTATCCAGTGATTCATCTACATCGTACTGCTATTGGCCCGATTAAATTAAATCTACCAGGAGAGCCAATTCTTCCTTGTGGTGAATACCGTGCCTTGAATGATGTAGAGGTGAGTTTTCTTACCAGTAAATCCACCATTGTTCAGTAAAAATGCCAGCAGATGTCGAGGAGTACCGTGTATGAATGAAAACAAAGTCCCGTTGCAGCAACAACAACAGAAGAAGCTGGAAGAAATGGGTTCATACCTGTGTCAGTTACGCACTCAACAGTGTAAAACCATCCAGGAAATTGCCGCTTGCACCCGAATTAATGCACGATTTTTGAGGGCAATAGAGCAAGGCAAGCTAGACCAATTACCAGAACCTGTGTATGTTCAAGGGTTTATCAAGCACTTTGGGGATGCACTAGGCTTAAATGGAGACGAGTTTGCCAAGGCTTTTCCCACTGGGGTAACTGTAAAAAGGTCAAAACTTTCCTGGGGTAACAGTAGGGTTCCTCAACTGCGACCGTTTCATCTTTATTTGTTCTACATTTGCTTGGTTATTGGTTCAGTGAGTGGCTTATCTGTCCTAATCAACCCTTATAAGCCACAAATAACTGATAAGGAACCAAACTCGTCTCCAGCTCAATTGTTACCGACACCCGGTAATTTAGATCAAACTAACTCGCAAACGCAGTTAGCCTTAACCAAGGTGTCTCCAGATAAGCCAGTTCAGGTCGATATCACTCTCAAAGGTAGATCTTGGCTTCTGATCGTGGCAGATGGCAAGAAAAAATATGAAGGCATCCTAGAAGAAGGAGCGCACCAGACTTGGGTTGCTAACGAAAAACTATTTGTTAAAGCTGGCGATGCTGGGAATGTAATCGTTGAGTTCAATAACCAACAGGCAAAGCAGATGGGGGCTCCTGGTGCAGTACAAGCATTAACTTTTGCTGCTAAACCTAGACCCTCTCTTCAGTAGTCAAGCTTTCTATGGGAAAAGCATTAAATTCATCAATCTTAAACATTCAAAAAGCAGATAATTGGGGGCAACAACCTATAAATGTTACTAAAAAAATAACAACTTACTTATAGCATTTAAAATTCCAAATAGATGCATGAAAACCAATGCTGATTTACCATAAAACGCTCACAAGTGTAGGCTCTCTTTCCTAATGTCACCTGTTACCTTGGTTAATCAATTAAATTTGAAGATATCAAAGTCAAATGCTATAGCAACGACTTAACTTATATAAAGTCCAGTTAATCCCTTGTATAGAATAGAATTGTTTAGGATTGTGAGTTTAGGATTGTTAACTAATAATTAACATTTTTGTCAAAATATAAACAACCAATAATGAACTTAATAGGATTAATTGTTAAAACTATTCCAATACAATATAACTAGGCTTGCTAGTCATAACTGGGAGCACGATCGTAAGTGTGAGTGAGGATTTTGAGGCGATTAGCCAATTCTTCACTCAACGCATTCGGTCGATAGCGCCATTGCCAGTTACCTTCCACGGTACTGGGAAAGTTCATTCGAGCATCTGTGTCCAGACCTAAAATATCTTGCACAGGAATAATCGCTTGGTTGGCAATACTACTGAGCGCTAATC
This sequence comes from Moorena sp. SIO4G3, assembly GCF_010692305.1. Lineage (NCBI taxonomy): Bacteria > Bacillati > Cyanobacteriota > Cyanophyceae > Coleofasciculales > Coleofasciculaceae > Moorena > Moorena sp. SIO4G3. Next base: position 7,453 of record NZ_JAAHIG010000020.1, read on the forward strand.
GGATTAAATCCCAATGGATGCCTTCTTGGCTGACTGATCCGGAGTAATTCATTATAATCTGCTTATCTTCACCAGAGAGTTTTTTAAACCAACCCACTGTTGTGTCATTATCATGGGTACCGGTGTAAACCACACAGTTGTGGACATAGTTAAAGGGTAAGTAAGGGTTACTTGATCCCCCACTAAAGGCAAACTGTAAAATTCTCATACCAGGAAACTGGAAGCGTGAGCGTAATGCTTCTACTTCTGGAGTGATGATCCCTAAATCTTCGGCAATAATTGGCAAATTGCCCAACTTGTCTTGGAGTACTTCAAAAAATTCTTTTCCTGGTGCCTTAACCCATTCTCCAGTGATGGCAGTTGTTTCTCCTTGCTTGACTTGCCAGTAGGCCTCAAATCCCCGGAAATGGTCAATCCGCACAATGTCTACATACTCCAAGATAGTTTGGAAGCGTTGTATCCACCATTGGAAGTTATCTGCCTGTAACTGTTCCCAGTTGTAAACTGGATTACCCCACAACTGACCTGTGGCACTGAAATAGTCCGGAGGCACCCCAGCCATGAGTGTGGGTTCGCCAGTTTCGTGATCAATGGCAAAGATTTCCCGATCAGCCCAGACATCAGCACTATCGTGAGCCACATAAATTGGAATATCACCAATAATCTGGATCTGGTGATGGTTGGCGTACTGTTTGAGAGCTGACCACTGGCAGAAAAACTCAAACTGTAGGTATTTGTAGAAATAAATTTCATGCTGCAATTTCTGCCGCCAATACTCAACTGCTTTGGGTTGAGCCATAGCAATGTCTCGTTCCCAAGTATGCCAGCTACTCTGGTCAAACGCATCATGAACAGCCATAAATAAAGCATAGTCTTCCAACCAGCTGGCTTTTGCTTGACAAAATTCTGTAAATTTCTGGTGCTGTTGGGGTGAGGCGTTGCCACGGAAGCGATCACAAGCTTGGTACAACAGGGGCATCTTGGTTTGAATTACCTGATCATAATCCACTGAGTCGAGGGGAAACTCTGGCAGATTGGCAAAGTCTTCATCCTTGAGCAGTCCCTGCTTTTGCAATTGTTCTGGGCTAATGAGTAGGGGATTGCCTGCCATGGCTGAGTAAGAACCATAGGGAGAGTTCCCATACCCAATCGGACCAAGGGGCAAGATTTGCCAGTATTGTTGGGCGCTTTCTGCCAAAAAGTCAATGAATTGATAAGCCTGTAAACCTAAGTCACCAATACCAAAGGGACTGGGTAGGGATGTCGGATGGAGCAAAAGACCACTAGATCTCGGAAAAGGCATAAAAAAGCAATCAACAATAATAGTAAGTAAGCCTTACCAAAAAAATTTGGGTTTAAAGCCCCGTCCTTTTAGGACGGCTTTAAGCTATAATTTATGGTAGCGGTAAAGCGCATATATAAAAAGCGTAGTCGGTCTAGCGGACAGCTTCTGATCCGGAACCCTGGTAGCAAAAATCCTAAATCTTGTACAAATTTGGAAGCTGTAATAAGAGAATTTAAAAATCTCTGCCGGTGCGCTTTGTGTAGGCGAATTAAATTTCCCACGGGTCGCACCGGTTGAAACGCCGCCGGGCAGACTGTGTATGCAATAGTCGGGCAAGTTCATTTTTGCCAAAAGGTTGACATTACTTACGCGCTAGAGTATTAGTAAAATATGGGTACAGGCTGAAAATCCGTTCGCGTAGCGTGGCCTTTGGCCTTGGCGCAACCGGGAGAGAGACCCGCCACTGCAAGGGCGTTAAAGTAGAAATGCCCGGAGGGTAGGGAAAGTCCTCCTTTCTTGATGCAGTCGCTCATGGGGGAAACCCCCTGTTCCCTTGCTGCATCGCTAAAAACCCAACCATCAACTAACAATTGGTGTGTGAACCCAGCAAGATAACACTTTGAGAAAACAACGGTACGGCGGGGTTAGAAGTTACCGTAAGAAGAGTGGAGCCTTTATAGTTAGTCGGCTATGAGTAAAAAGTTTTAACCTTTTTGATTAAGGCGACCCTCTGATAAGGTTTCGTCTCCGGCACGCCGAAACCAAGTGAAACAGGGAAGCAACGGACTTCATAAGGCACTTCTCAAAAAGTAGCTGAACGCTATCGCGAGACTAGCCCGCTGGGTATGCACGCGAACTGAACTAGAATCTTAGTCTTGACGGGATTTCGGTTTAGGTATTGCCATTCGGACGCGGAGGTTTAAGGCCGGTCGTAGATCTAGGAATCCCCGTCACAAAGCGAGCGGGGAGTGTCAACACCGTAGCATGGGTCAAAAAGGTTTAAGGGTTAAGGGTTGTTCGTGTAGCGTGGCCCAAAGGCCAAGGCCAAGGTTGTTCGCCCCGTATTCGGTTTAGGGTAGGTTATAGGTTGAAGGGGTGACAAGCTACTTGTCACCCCTTCAGGTCAACATCCACCGTGAGGGATCAATTACGAGTGGCACAGCGGCAACAACAACGTATCTTCTATTTCTTTGCGCACCGTCAGACTCAGCTGACAATTACTATTAAGGCACTCTACTAGCAAGTGATTAGCACGGCTATACTGCTCTAACCAATCTTGGGATGTCTTGGTCAAATCCCATTGGTTACCCATATTACGATGCTCAATCATCAAGGCTCTTAATTGTGATACCCATTCCGAACCATGACTTTGCCACCATTCTTGAATACTATCTCGGTCGTCATCATCTAGGTCAGGTAGCTGATTTTTAAGCTTCTCTAGATAGTCTCCGATAGACTCAATCCCAGTCAGGTGATTCAAATCAAGGGCAAGGTAAAGAGCACTGAGTCGGTCGTAAACTAGTTCTGGTGTCATAGCTTGGGCAACAGCTAAAGCATGATCTAAAGCTAAATCTAGGGCAAGTTCACTACCCAACTCCCCTCCTAGTCTGTGATCAATAGCCAAAGCTAAGGCTTGATTCCGGGAAAGAGGATGGCTAGGAGGGAGGGCAAGGGTCATGTAAAATGCACGCACTGCTGCTGGCTTGTAGGGAGTATAGATCTCGAGGGATTTGATCTCGATCCAGTTCAAGAACTTTGTCAAGTTATCATCTAAAGCCATAGCGCTTGGTGTCAGTTTGACTGAGTCAAGCACCATTTCTGAACAGACTAACCGATTAATCTGTTGCTTGATCAGCAACAATAGCTGATCAGCATCTGGCAACATTTGTGCTGTGAGTAAAAATACTTCCCGCCAACGTTTCTCCTGTAGGTGTTCGACTAGCTGTGACAAAGACATCCCAGTGCCGATCACAATCGCTCTGGCGGTAAAATACTCTTGAAATGTCAGATGGGAGAATGAGTAGATTCGTCGTGCCCGCTCTACTAATAGTCCATGCTGCACCTCGATAGATTTGAGTACTGCTAAGCTATCTAATTCTAGAGCTGCCTGGTTGCTTTGAGTTGCTGGTAATTTCCGTAAATAATCAGCAATTAATTGTTGCAGCCGAATTTCTTCAAAGAAATACTCCCCTTGCTCAAAGGTGATAACTGCTAATTGAGAAAGTAATTCTAGCTTGTGGGGCAAGGATAAATTACGATAAATATCATCTCGCTTAACACCCCGGGCTTCATCCCAGCGAATCAGCAGTAAATCTAGTCCTTGCTGGTAAAGATCAGAACGTTTAACAGGAAAGTCTGCTTTGGTTTGAAACACCAGACAGGCTAGATTCAGCAAGACTGGTGTTGTTGCTAGTTCTCTAATTTGCTGATTTTCTGGCAGCTTCATCTGCTCGATAAACAGAGATGCTTTCTCCAAACCTGATTCTGGGTCATTCCTTGCTACCGCCACAAACCACTTTTTAGCAAAATATTGAATTTGTGCTGGTTTGAAGTCAGCAATCTCAACCTCAGTAAACCCCCGAAATCGATACTGTTGAGCTGCAATGCGACATGTGATGATCAGCTGATTTTTGTAATACTTTTCTGAAATCTTGCGGATTTGTTGAATAACTTGATTACTGGCAGTTTCCGGGACTTCATCCAAGCCATCCATTAAGATCAAGGCTCTGCCATAACTGAGGAGAGTTTCAATATCTTGTTCTGAAATACCACAACTTTGAAACTCTTGATTAATGTAGTTAAATAGGCTGAAACTACATTCGACCATAGCATCCTCGGCAAAGTTTTTCAATCGAATCAAAATCGGAACCCGATCCGATTGAAAATTTCCTTGATTGCACTGAATAGCCAGATATTGCAAAAAGGTGGTTTTCCCAGAGCCAGGTTTACCTAGCACCATCATTTTAGGATAGCGTTCTACCGCTTGCAGTCCTGGTATGCTTTCCCGGCGCACTTTCCCTATACCCAAGCGGTCAAATTCTTCCGCTGGGAAGCCTTGCAAATCGTCAATTTCCAACCATCGTTGACTAGTGATTTCTTCGAGAATATTCACATCTACGTAGATGTGATCTAAACTCACCGGTCGAGCAATATCTAATAGGCGTAGAGTGCCACACTGATTTTGAATTTTCTCATGGTAGTGCGATCGCACTTTGGTGACGATTGCATCAACTCTACTTTTGTCCTCAGCTGCTTTTTTTTCTGCATCTATCTGAGCATCTTCTGGTATTGCGACAATCTCTTCCATCTCCAAATCCAGATGAAAGCAGATTTCGCTAAAAACGCGGCGGTCAACGGGTTTACCGGCAAAAAACTTCCAAATCGGTTGGCGAGTTTCTATGCCGATTTCACCCGCAAAATATTCTTGTGTCCATCCCTTGCGTTCAAAAGCCTGTTTGGCTTTTCTGATGCCGTCTGGAGATGCCTGGAGAGATCGCTTTGCCATAGCTCAAGCTTAATTTACTGAAAAATCTTTCGACACTCACCTATAGACTTCCCTAAAAATAGGTCAAGAGCCACAGGTCATGAAAAATCTTTCGACACTCACCTATAGATTTCCCTAAAAATAGGTCAAGAACCACAAGGAACGGATCACAATGGTAAATTTTTGATCAGACGGGGTAATGGGGTGATGGGGTAATGGGGTGATGACGTGATGGGGTCAGAAGTATATAGAAATCCTCAATCATTTATACAAAAAAAACCATGGTAAAATTTTTCCTTCTGTTCCTCCACTTCCGGTCTGAGGTTCCTCTCCCCCTCTTCTGGTGTTTCACAACTCAAATCGGATTGCTATATTTTCTTCTATCCCACTCTCAAGGGTCCGACCGTTGATTGTTATCGGACAAACGATGACGTTAAACTTCAGGTAAGAGGATATTCATTTTGCCTGCAAGCTTTTTTGCTTTTCACCCTCTCCCATTTCTGCTTAGTAATTGGTATACATCAACTCAAACACAACAAAAACGCAATCGCAAACATCCAAACTTCATCCTGAAACTATAGCATCAATTCAGTAATTTTCCGTACACTTTAGGCGTTAGGGGAAGAGGACTGTGAACCATAACTAACGGTATGATAACGACCGTAATTGATTACTGACTTGGTGTCATAGTAAGCCTTATTTCTAGATCTCAATCAACTTAACTCTACTTATGAACCATCGTTATTGGAGAACCTTTATCGAAGCAGCTGCTGTCACTACCTGCCTGATGTTTGTCAATGGTATTCCCCCAATGACTGAAAATTTTATCTTTGGAACCCTTATGAATAATAAGTTTTTCCAGAATTATAAGGATGGCGTTAAAGAAGTAGTTGCTCAACAATCTACTTACCCCTTGAATAGTTTATCACTATCATTCTTAGGGAGCGTAGACAACTTACCTGAAACCTTATGGCATGTCAAGTTTCACCAATTAACAGCATCAACGGTGACGGAGGAATATTTCATTGATTCTGCCTTAAGCTTAGGGAGTTTTCAATGATGATATTCATAGGTTTATTAGACTATAAATATATCAGGAGTTAAAATGTTACAAGTGTGTCTACAGCAATCCTGGCCCCAGGATAAACCAATTAGCAAAATTGTATTTCCTGCAATCTTACCAAGCAGCTTGGGAAATTTTGCCACCTTATGCTTGATGCTATCCCCACAGGAAATTCAGTATTATCTATTCAGCAAGCCCCACAGTCAATTTATCTTCATCAATTCGCCTCATCCCATGCTACTATGGGTTACTGTACTTCAGTCTACAGAAAACGACTCTCGGTTACTCCCTTGCTATCTAGACTTGAAAACCTCGAAAGTTCAGACCATTACTCGTTGTTTAGCAGATAAAGGCTTCTATCGACTACTTTTGTTTTCCTCTGAAGAACCACAACGCTGTAACCAGGTAATAACCGTAACACTTACACCCCAACAATGCCAGATGTTACAAGAGTCTGCTAATACTGGTCAAGCCTCACAACCTATAGCTCAACCCATAGTCAGCAGACGCATACTAAAGATCAAATTTGAACAACTCAAATCCCAAGTGTTGAATAAATGGGATTCTCTGGACAGGTTTAATTCCCGAACCCAGGCAGAACTTGCTCATTCCATTTCCTAGTTCCCAGCTTCTTCTAACCTTAGGTAGTATTATATCATTGCTAGTATGATCTAATAGGTGTTTGAATACTTATAATTCTGGTAAGCTGACTGATTAGTCATTAGTTATTCGGTACAGATCACAAATAAATTACTAATGACTAATTAAAATTTATTCACGATCGAGATTTTCCTAATTGTTCACAATTGGCAAGAACTCCTTTCTCTGTGATGAATATTCCCAGGCAATTCCGTCTGGATCTTTACTTTTACTCCATTGTGAAAAGTCAGCATCAGATTTACGTTTACCAACTGTGCTGGCATGAACATTCAGTCGCTTCGCTAATTCGGCTTGGATCAGAGGTTGATCAACTTTCTTATCCTGCTTCTTTTTGACCGAGTTTTTTTGATCACCTGAAGCATCAGCAGTAAAGGCAGCTAGTTTTGAGGCAACAGATTCTTGTGATCTTGGAGTTTCTAGCAATTTTGGGATGTCTCTGCTAGAGAACTCATCTTTTTGGAGCTGTAGTTCCAAAGACGGGCTTGCTTGACTGGTGTTGGATTCACTCTCAGGCTCCAAGGAGGATTCACTCTCAAGCTCGAAGGATGGTTCACTCTCATCAAAGATACTACCGAGAGCGCTAGCGGTCAGAAAGTAATAAACAGTGCCTTTGTCATCATAGGTTTGACTCTGAGCTCCAAACTCCTGTGCCTTTTTGTCTAAATACTGTTTGGCTCTGTCTCTGCTTCTTGAGAGTGGGCAAACTTGAACTTTGTGCTTCGTAGGCACTTCTCCTTGGATTCCTCTGGCTATTCTTCCAGGGGTAGCCCACAGAGTAATTCTTGCTTACAGAACAGGTCAACGGACACGCCTCTCCACCACTCCTTAAATCACAATAACTACCTAGCCTTGGAGCTTTTGCTTGGTCGTAAGAATCGTTCCTATCTCTTAGCAAGTAATTGTACTGGGATCGCAGCATGTCAAGCCACTTATTCATAGTGACTTCTTGTTGTCGGCTTGGCTTTAACTTGTAGACGTATCCTAGTTGCATCTGTTCGACCTTTTTTTTGTGCTAGTCTAATTATAGACCCCTTAAATTAAAGTGTCAAGGAAATGTCCAAGCAAATTAGAAGAAAAGTGGGAAGACCAAGACTCCACGAGGAGGCCAAAAAGAGCTACAGTATTAAGGCTACCGAAACTGGCTGGCAGGGATTAAAGCGCTTAGCTGCTTGTTCAGGATTGAGTCTGTCTGAATATTTAGAATTCCTGGGAAGGACTGGTACTCTGCCTAATTGAGGGAAAATTCATCCCCAGAGACGAAACCTTAGGATAGTGGAGCCTTAATCAAAAAGTTTTAACCCTTTTATGAATAGCCGACTAACCATAAAGGCTCCACTATCCTTACGGTAACTTTAAGACCTAAGAGGACGGGGTATTCTTTTCCCTGGCCGTAGGCCACGCTACGCGAACAAACTCCCTTACTGATAATTAGCAAAGCATTTCTCAATTAGTTGAAGGACTTTCGTTCTGGGTTAATGGGAGTCTGGAATAGGGAATAGGACACAAATCCTGTGTACCTCATTACTATGATAAATGCTATAAATCCTGTTGATGGTTAACTGTAAACAGTTGACTGTTATGTTTTCGTTGATACTAGTTCTGGTTTCCACACATAACTGTCATAAAAGTTTACAATTACTAATGTTGAAGGATTGGAGCCACGGTGTATAAATGAAGATGTAAATCCGGGTAAAGGCTCTAATTTACTAGGTTTGCGTAACGTACAACACCATTGAGCTGAGGATTCAGCTGCTATACGCAAACAAAATTGTTAACTTTTTTAAATCAAACTACACATAGCAAATGGAGCTTACTGAATTTATAGAACGTTCTATTGGACGTTGGCGATCGCAACGCAGCGGTCATCACTTAGCGTTTAGTCACTTTGAGGAAATACGCTCAACTATTGATATCGTTGCCCTTGAGGCTGATGACTCAGCTGTGATTGACATTTGCAAACTATACGATATTGATCCCACAACTGCCTTGCATCCCTTTCGCATGAGTTGGGAAGGTGAATCAGATTGGGATGAAGACGACATCCAGTCTGGAAGTTGCGTTCTAGTCCCTATCCCCGATCCTGAACACCCCGATCGGGGAAAACTCCTCAGAGAGCAAGGCTATGCGGAGACAATTGCAGCAGTGGGCAACTATCACCTGACTGAAGATGGTACCTTCACTTTGTTAACGGAGTATGACCGAGCAGCTGCTGAAGAACGGATTTGGTTTGCCACACCAAATCTACGTTTTCGGGTGTCCTTGATTAAAACCAGTTCTGGTCAAGGGGTGACTACAGCCTCGTTTTCTTCAGAAATCCGTGACCTATCCCAATCGAGCTGAAAGTTATCAGCTTGAACAGTTAATGCGATAATCTAGTTTTTTTTAAATCTTTTTTAACCCTAGGTTTTCAATAGATTAATACACCAATGTTGTCTAGTACTACCGATAAAACTACCAGTAATTTAATGACTCTAGCTAGTTGGATGGCTGGAGATTTTAGTAACCAAAAACAAGCGATTGATAATCCTCAGCTTTACGCTCACATTCATGTTTTCTTTCGCCCCTTACCCTTTGATTTTTTTTCCGGTATTGGTTTCTACTCTGAGCAAGCCTATGACTATGATCTATGGAGTCCCTACCGTCAGGGAGTCCATCGCCTGATTGATAAAGGTGATCATACTTATATAGAAAATTACAGCCTTAACGATCCAGTTCTTTATGCGGGGGCAGCGCGAGAGCTAGATATTCTCAAAACCATCACCCCTGATGCTATAGAACGTCGCTACAACTGTTCAATGATTTTCTGGCGAGAGGGTGACATGTTTCGCGGCAATGTAGAACCCGGTTGCCAGTGTTTCATCGAACGTAATGGGCGTAAAACCTATCTGGTCAGTGATGTGGAACTGACTGAAAGGACTTGGATAAGCCTAGATCAGGGTATGGATGTCAATACTCATGAGCACGTATGGGGATCAGCAGCTGGTCATTTACGATTTGAGAAACGGCAAAGTTTTGCTGACGAATTACCTAATTTGTAGCGCGGATGTATAGTGCCTAGTTATCAGCAATAAGGGATTGGCTTGTAACACAAATACCAACAAACAAATACTAACAAATACTAAGTCAATTAGGGTAGGTAAAGTCGTCTAATCTAGACTACTCAAAATAACCATTTTTTTATGAAAGGGATTATTAGGTATGCCTAAAACCTAAAACCTAAAACCTAAAACCTATAGGGTTCCTAAATGAATTGTGAGGATTTTTGTTACTACTCCCTACTCCCTACTCCCTACTCCCTTTGTTATAAAACCACTACCATAAAATCTTAATTAGCAATAATAGAGTTGAGGATGATTTGTGTACAGCTAATGCTACCGCCAAGAGCTCAAAAAAAGATGCAGTGCTGGATTAGGAGCAGACATTTAATCTGCTCGGGTCACTTTTTTATCTTTGAGACGGTAGAATATACAACGGTTGAACGATTCTCCGAATGTGTCGAGAGTCTCGGAGGAAGTGTAATATCGGTTAAACCCATTAAAAAAATTTGGATTGGCTCCCATCGCCAAGTTATTTTGTATCAAGCTAAAGCGAGTTTACATACACCTCATCATGATCTAAAACAATACTGGATAAAATACGGGAGCTTCCGCACCAGATTTGATGAACGTTCGTGAAAAATCCCCCCACTGAACCAGTTTATAGCTAAGCATTCAGCCGTCAGTGGTCAGTAGTCAGTAGTCAGTGGTCAGTGGTCAGCCTTTGGCACCTCAAGTAGCGAGGCAGCGCCTTCATGCGGGGGTTTCCCCCATGAGCGACTGCATCAAGACAGCGTGCGCGTAGCGCATAAGCTGATAGCTGATAGCTGATAGCTGATAGCTTAATGCTTACCAATTAGTTAGTTGAGGTATTTTCGTCGTGGGTTAATTGGAGTAGGGAGTAATGAATGATAATATATCACAGTTAGGTACATCCAATTATTAAGTTTTGTATATAACTGCCGAGTCGGTTAACCGACTCCAGTGTGATCGACTGGTGACCTGGTGACGAATATTACAGATTATTACTTTGTTGTTAATAAATGAGACTGCGGTCCCCATTATCCGCTAATCATAATAATCAGCTGGTCAAATTTGATAAATGACAAGCAAGATAGCAAACTAGTTAAGTACCTTTAATTTTAAGGAGATCTCAATGCTTGACGTTTTTTCCAGAGCTGTAGTTACAGCAGATAGCAAAACCGCATGTCTCGGTGCTGCAGACCTGACTGCTCTCAAAGGCTTTGTTGCTGATGGTAATAAGCGCCTTGATGCTGTAAACGGTATCGCTAGCGAAGCCAGCTGCATCGTTTCCGACGCTGTTTCCGGAATGATTTGCGAAAACACTGGTTTGATTCAAGCTGGTGGTAACTGCTACCCCAACCGCCGCATGGCTGCTTGCTTGCGTGATGGTGAAATCATCCTCCGCTACGTGAGCTATGCCATCTTGGCTGGTGATGCTTCTGTCCTGAGCGACCGCTGCCTGAATGGTCTCAAGGAAACCTACAGCGCTCTGGGTGTACCCACCACCTCCGCAGCTCGTGCTGTTGGAATCATGAAAGCTGCTGCAGTTGCTTTCGTTACCAACACCGCTAGCCAGCGTAAGTTTGACCTCACTTCCGGGGATTGTGCCTCCTTAGCTGCTGAAACTGCTGGTTACTTCGATGCAGTAGTTGCTGCTATCAGCTAGTCTTTCCCTTCTGCCTAAGATAACCAAGCTCCTGCCAAAGTGAGCTGGGGAAGCCAAAAGCTAAGTCTAATCTTTGTCAAAACCCATTCAGGAGATATATAAAAATGAAATCAGTTATAAGCACAGTTGTTACTGCTGCAGATGCTGCAGGTCGTTTCCCTAGCAGTTCTGACCTTGAGTCTGTTCAAGGTAGCCTGCAACGGGCTGCTGCTCGTATGGAAGCTGCTGAAAAGCTAGCAGCAAACATTGATGTATTAACCAAAGAAGCTGGTGATGCTTGCTATAAGAAGTATCCTTACCTGAAAGAAGCTGGTGAAGCTGGGGATTCTCAAGCCAAAGTTGACAAGTGCTACCGGGATCTCGGTCACTACCTACGCTTGATCAACTACTGCTTAGTTGTTGGTGGTACTGGTCCTCTAGATGAGTGGGGTATTGCTGGTCAGCGTGAAGTTTACCGTTCTTTGAACCTACCTACCGGTCCCTATATCGCAGCTCTTGAGCACACTCGTAATCGCGGTTGTGCTCCTCGTGACATGTCTGCTCAAGCTTTGGGTGAGTACAAAACTTACCTTGACTATGTAATCAACTCCCTGTCCTAAGGAGATCACGGTGAAAATCCGTCCCTGATTGACTAACATTTCGATCAGCACCTGGGGACTCTTAGTACGTTGCTTTGCCTGGATTGGTTGAGTACCGTCAGAGAGTCCCCTGATTGTTTTGGGGGGTAATGATGTCAAAGTCCCCCAGAATTGGGGGATTTAGGGGGCAAAACTAACTAAACTTCGTAAGTCCTATTGTTAATTGCTAAATAACTACTAAATAACTACTAAATCACTGATGGATAAACGTTTTGCCAATATATTTAATTTGACCGAAGATCAAGCGATCGCACTTTTAAAGACCCCCTTAGAGCAGCTGGAAGACCCATCTGATCGCTATCTGGCTGCATCCCATTTAATTAACTTTGACACGGAGCGGTCAATCAATGCCTTGATGGAAACGGTGCAAGAGCACAACTCAGAAATGTACCATCGTATCGCTCGACGCAAGGCAGTAGAAAGTTTAGGTCGTCTGAAAGCCTCTGTAGCCCTACCCATCATTCGCTCATGTCTAGGGGATGAGGATTGTTACACGGTGGAAAATGCTGTCTGGGCAATTGGGGAAATTGGCACTCAAGATCCCGAAATTCTCGAAGAAATTGCCCAGCTACTGGAGAAGCCAGGTCAGACTTATCGGGTGATTATCCAAACTCTGGGCGCACTGGACTATAAACCAGCCCTTGAGAAGATTAAGACATTTACTAAATCCGATAATGAACCGATAGCCAGTGCTGCGATCGCAACGGTTTGTCGGTTCACAGGGGATACCACCGAGATGCACAAAGTGATGGCATTCCTGCAACACTCTAGTGTCAATGCCCGACGAGCCTGTATTCAAGACCTGATTGATGCCCGATACTACCAAGGAATTCCTAAAATTGGGACCTGTCCCATTTCCATGGTCTTTCGAATACGAGGAATTCGCCTCTTGGCAGAGGCTGGGTTGCCAACCGGTAATATCACCTTTGAGGAGATCGAACCATCACTCGATCAAGTGATTCGTGATCATCCTGATCACCTAGAGCTGGTTCATGAATATGACCAAATGCCCAGTTTAGAATTCTTGATTAACGAGCTATACCATACAGATTTTGGGCGGTGTTATCTAGGCAGTAAAACTCTGCTGAAGTTATCCCCAGATGCTGTTGCTGACGCCCTACTTGCTACCTATGCTGACAAAGCCCATAACGATTATGGTGCTCACTACCATGTTGTAAAACTCTTAGGCTGGCTCAAATACACCGATGCCTACGATTTGATAGTGGAAGCCCTACACAATAAAGCACCCCAGTTTCAGAAATCCCGTGCTGCTGCTGCCATTGCCTTGGGGAATTTAGGGGATGAACGGGCAATTCCCTTACTCAAAGACAGCCTCAATACCAAGATTTTTAACTTGAAATATGCCAGTTTAATCGCATTAGAGCAGTTAGGGGATACCAGTGCTCAAGATCTGGCAGCTAATGATTCAGATTGGTTGATTCGGTCGAAAGCAGTTACTAAAGCAGTGACTAGTCATTAGCCATTAGGATTAGTGATTAGTCACCTTGAAAAAGCGTCTTTAGTGTGCTAAGGACTAATCATGCTCTGGTAATTGCTAATTGGGATCGCCTATCACACGCTTTGCAGCCAGGATAATATAGAGAATTATCACCGCCATAGTCTAGGCCAGATCATGACTGAGACAGTACCTCGAGTCAAATTACCTCCTCCCTTCCCTGACCACACCCAGCTACCGGAGTCAGATGGAACATTTGTGAAAAACTTTCAAGAGCATCCCCAAAGCATAATTCTAACGGATTCGATTGGAGAGATATTACAACAGCGACATCCTGATGGACAATATGCCATTGGGCAAGACTGTGGTATCTACTGGCGAGAAACTGACCCACCTGAAAAAGGAGCCGAAGCACCTGATTGGTTCTATGTTCCCAATGTCCCTCCTCAGCTAGATGGTAAAATTCGTCGCTCCTATGTGGTGTGGCGGGAACATATAGCACCATTAATTGCTTTAGAATTCGCCAGTGGCAATGGCGAGGAAGAACGGGACAAAACCCCGTTATCCCTCTCGACTCAAGGAGAAGTAACTAAGCCAGGGAAGTTTTGGGTATATGAGCAAATTATCCGAATTCCCTACTATGGTATTTATCAAATAAACAACGGCTCTCTTGAGGTCTATACCTTGGTCAGTGGGTTTTATCAGAAATTAACCCCTAATGAACGAGGGCATTATTCTATTTCACCCTTGGGTGTAGAACTAGGCTTATGGCAAGGAAGTTATCAGAATCAAACTCAACTGTGGCTAAGGTGGTGGGATGAGGAAGGAAATCTGTTGCTGATTGGTGATGAACGAGCTGTACTAGAAAGGGAAAGAGCTGAACAAGAGCGACAACGTGCTGAACAAGAGCGACAACGTGCTGAACAAGCAGAGTCTATAGTGGAGCAGGAGCGCCAACGAACTCAAGCTGCTTTAGCAAGAGCGGCTCGGCTGGCTGAGCAGTTACGAGCAGCAGGTATTGACCCTGATCTTGACGATACTGTTTAGCATTGAACCAAACAGTTAAAAGTTTATTGATACAAAACTATACAATTAGACCGATAGACGGAAATTTTTGTAATGTTTTGTTGCTTTGTTTCTCATAAATGGGACTAGAGTGTCAAACAGCTTTTATCGTCTAAATTGGTTAGTCAATTGATGAACGACAAGACCAATAATTTTAAGTCCTTGTTATTGATAAGGAGATTTTAATGCTAGACGCTTTTTCAAAAGCCGTAGTTGCTGCCGATGCCAAAGGTGGATTTGTTGGCGGTGCTGATTTAGACGCTCTGAAGGGATTTGTTGCTGATGGCAACAAGCGCCTTGATGCTGTGAATTTTATCGCCAGCAATGCTAGCTGTATCGTTACTGATGCGGTTGCTGGTATCGTTTGCGAAAGCCCTGGTTTAACTGCTGCCGGTGGCGGTGTTTACACCAACCGCAAGATGGCTGCTTGTCTACGTGATGGCGAAATCGTTTTGCGTTATGTGTGCTACGCCGTTCTCAGCGGAGATAGTTCTGTACTGGCTGACCGCTGCTTGAATGGTCTGAAGGAAACCTACGCTGCTTTGGGCGTCCCCACTGGTAATACTTCCCGGGCTGTTGCCATCATGAAGGCTGCTGCTGTGGCTTTTGTTAGCAACACTGCATCTCAACGCAAAGAGTCTGTTACTAGCGGTGATTGTGCCTCTTTGGCTGCAGAAGTCGGTAGCTACTTCGATGCAGTCGGCAGTGCTATTAGCTAGTCTCCCTGCTCAGGAGAATTTGAATTACACTGACCTTTTGCCGAAATCAATTTTAAGACAGGAGATATCTTAATTATGAAATCAGTGTTAACCACTGTTGTTGCTTCCGCTGACCTAGGAGGTCGTTTTCCTAGCGCTTCTGATCTAGAATCAGTTCAAGGTAGCTTGCAACGTTCTGCTGCTCGTATGGAAGCTGCTGAAAAGTTGGCAGGTAACTACGACGCTGTAGCTCAAGAAGCTGTTGATGCTATCTATAAAAAGTTCCCCAACGGTAGTGGTCGGGACATCGATGCAGGTACTCAGAAAGAAAAGTGCAAGCGTGACATCGTTCACTACCTGCGTTTGATCAACTATTGCCTAGTTGTTGGTGGTACTGGTCCTCTGGATGAGTGGGGTATTGCTGGCGCTCGTGAAGTCTACAAAGCTTTAGGTATCGATGCCGCTACCTATGTTACTGGTTTGACCGTCCTCCGGGATCGTGGCTGCGCTCCTCGTGATATGTCTGCCCAAGCCTTGGTTGAATACCGGGGTTATCTTGATTATGTAATCAACTCCATGTCATAGGATTATTGCTATCCACTGTTTGTAGTGATTAGCTGCCTCTAGTACTTTCGACTGAAGGGGTATCTTGGCAAAGTGCTGTGCCTGAAACAGGTTCAGCACTTTGCTAAGAACCCCTTAGTTGTTGTTATTGAAGCTCCTGATACCAAGTGGCATTCAAAGAGAGTAGATGGCTTGGATAGGGAGATAGGGAGGTGGGGAGATGGGGAGATGGGGAGATGGGGAGATCGGCGGAAGAGAAAGTTGTACGTTTGACCGCAACTTGGTATGACTCCTCGATCAAGAATGTCTACTAATATTTTTTTACTGATATTTACGAATATCTACTAATGTCTACAGAAGAGTTATATCAACAATTAAAAAATAAAAATCCTAAACTCCGACAAAGAGCCATGCGGCAGATTGCAGCAGAGCGCACCGAGAATACTATTTCTGAGTTGATGGCAATTTTGGGTGATGAGGATGTGGTTTATCGGCGAGCAGCAGTGCAAACTCTAGGTGTGATTGGTCTTGATGCTGTACCGGTATTGGCAGAAACCTTAACAACTAGTGAAAATAACACAGTACGGGCTAGCTGTGCAAAAGCGCTGGCTTCGATCGCTCTTAATTACTCAGAAGAAACCTTCCCAACTGTGGGGTTGCAGAGTCTACAAACGGCCCTTAAAGACCCAGATCCCGTTGTCAAAATATCGACAGTTGGCGCACTGGGAACCATTGGTCCACCAGCTTTTGAAGCCCTAGTGGCTGCTTTGGAGATCGACGATATTGCACTTCAAGTTACTGTGCTACAGGCTCTAGGTTCCTTAGGGGATGAGAGAGCGATGGAAGTGCTATCTGCTGCCGCTGAGAATCAGGAAGCCGACCCCTATATCCGAGAATCAGCAGCTAGTTCGATATCACGCTTGGAACAGATTATCAACTTTGGTTCATCCAGGAAAGCATCTGGAGAATAATACCAGAATAATTAATAGAATTATTTGTTGTCATTAAAACCCAAAATTATCCCCAAAACTATCAACGAAGAAAGCCAGGGGACTTGACATAATTATTTATGCCTTCGGGCAATAGCTAAAACAATCTCCGGTTAAGCCTCTTGTTGAACTCTGTTTTGCCAATGGTTGCCCAACGCTTTAACTCAGAAATGTGTTTTTGTAAAGTGGCAATACGCTCCTCTTGCTCTTGATTATGCTGTTTCAAAGACTCATAACTCTCGGGAGCTTGATTAGCCGGAGATTGTTTTTCAGATAACTGACGCTCTAACTCAGCAATACGCTTCCCTTGCTCTTGAGTTTTCTGCTGTAGAAACTGATTACTTTCTACTTGTTGCGCCGCCTGAGATTGTTGCTCACCTAGCTGCTTCTGTAACTTCTTAACCAGATTAGATTGCTGTTGAGCCTGCTGTTGCAGAGCCTGGTTACTCTCTACCTGTTGTGTTGCTAGAGATTGTTGTTGAGCTAACTTCTGTTGTAAGTCTTCAATCACATTAGCTTGCTGTTGAGCTTGATGTTGTAAAGACTGATAGCTTTCCGTTTGTTCAGCAGTTTCAGATTTTTGGTCAGCTAGCTCCTTCTGTAATTTCTTAACCAGATTAGCTTGCTCTTGTGCCTGCTGTTGTAAAGACTGATAGCTTTCGGTCTGTTCAGCCGTTTCAGATTTTTGGTCAGCTAGCTGCTTCTGTAACTTTTTGACCAGATTAGATTGCTCTTGAGCCTGCTGTTGCAAAGACTGATAGCTTTCGGTCTGTTCAGCCGTTTCAGATTTTTGGTCAGCTAGCTGCTTCTGTAACTTTTTGACCAGATTAGATTGCTCTTGAGCCTGCTGTTGTAAAGACTGATAGCTTTCGGTCTGTTCAGCCGTTTCAGATTTTTGGTCAGCTAGCTGCTTCTGTAACTTTTTGACCAGATTAGATTGCTCTTTAGCCTGCTGTTGTAAAGACTGATAGCTTTCCGTTTGTTCAGCCGTTTCAGATTTTTGGTCAGCTAACTGCTTCTGTAACTTTTTAACCAGATTAGATTGCTCTTTAGCCTGCTGTTGTAAAGACTGATAGCTTTCCGTTTGTTCAGCCGTTTCAGATTTTTGTTGAGCTAACTTCTGTTGTAAGTCTTCAATCAAATTAGCTTGCTCTTTAGCCTGCTGTTGTAAAGACTGGTAATCTTCTTGGGATACACCAGAAGCACCAGGCTCAGAGACATCAGGTTGTAGCGGTTGCTCACCCTCTATAACTTTAATCTTGGTTGGAGATTTTGTGGCTCCATTGTTGGGGGATGTTTCGTTTGCCTGCGGTGGATTTTCCAGGGCGATGGTCATACTTGCCTGCTGGCATGCGATCGCAATATTACCTCTGGCGATACGCTCAATTAGTTCCGAGCGGGACAATCCAGTATTCTGAGCCATCTGAGTCAACAAGCCAATGCCTGTAGGGGTCAGGGATATCCCCACCTTGGACTTACCTTCTGAATAC
>NZ_JAAHIG010000200.1:0-16334 GCF_010692305.1 Moorena sp. SIO4G3
TGGTAAGCAGTTGGAGTTATTGCCAGGGGTGATCAGGTCAACCATAGAAGTAGCCCCAGGGCGGCTGAGTCCCAGGGGCTGTGGTCAGAGGAAGATGATCAGTTTTGAGTGGAATGATCAGGTAATAATAATGGAGTATTGTCGGGATGGGTAGTTATTCCTGTTTAACAATATTACTTGAACAATATTGGTTGAAATTGGTATTAGCTGTATAATTTAGCTTAGGACTTACGAAGCCAACTAAACGTCGTAAGTCCTAAGATACTATCTTCCTCAAAAGAGGATAGGGTGATCTGGTGATGGGGTGCTAGGTATGAATGCAACTTGGTACCAACACCCGTCTCACCAGGTATCCCATCAGTAGCTTTCCCCTAAACCCTACAGACCGAGTAAAGCAAACAATCCTACTTGTCACCCGGTTAGATCAAGTCCGTTGGCGACTAGACTGAGATAAAGTCAGCAGAAGTCAGTAAACCACTAGAATCGACATAAGCAATGACCTCTGCACCTAAGTTGATGCGAGTGCCGTTGGTAATAGAAACACCAGATATTGTACCTGTGAATGAGTTTAAGGTGTAATTGGACAATGACCCGGAGATCTGGATCTTGTCAGAGTCAGTTTCGCCAGCGAAGCTAAATCTGTCGAAATTGTCAATGACAGCGTAATCTAAACCAGGACCGTTGTAATAGATCGAGCCACTGGTGCCTAGGATAATCAGATCCCTGGCAAGAGCATCACCAGGATTAAGGATATCAATTTCACCAACACCGTCCACAGTACTGTTAGTACCGTTAAGGGTATCTGAGCCCAAACCTCCAACTAGGGTATCGTTACCACCTGCGCCAGTGAGGGTGTCATTGCCAGAACCACCGTTGAGGCTATCGGCTCCCGAACCACCGTTGAGTCTGTCATTCCCGGCATCTCCATTCAGAGTATCATTGCCAAAACTACCATTGAGGTTATCATTGCCAAAACTACCGTTGAGTCTGTCATTGCCAAAACCACCGTTGAGTCTGTCATTGCCAAAACCTCCATTCAGAGTATCGTTTCCGGTACCTCCATTCAGAGTATCGTTCCCAAAACCACCGTTGAGTATGTCATTCCCGGCACCTCCATTCAGAGTATCGTTCCCAGAACCACCATTGAGTGTGTCATTGCCACCATTACCATTGAGGCGGTTTGCGCCGCTGGTGCCGATGATTGTCTCACCCCCCTGAGAGCCTTCGACGTTCTCAAAATTGCGAATCGTTTCGGTATTACCTCCAGAAACCGAGGTCGTCTCAGTCGCCAGGTTAATGGTGACAAAACCGGAACCAAATGTGACATTGGAATAATCGATAGTGTCGATTCCTGAACCGCCATTGTGGATGTCGAAATTCACAAAATCGTCGTCGATTATCCGATCATTACCAGAACCACCATTGGTTCTGTCGGCTCCCGAACCACCGTTGAGTGTGTCATTTCCGGAACCTCCAATCAGAGTATCGTTTCCAGCTCCACCATTGAGGGTATCATTACCACCATTACCGTCGAGGCGGTTTGCGCCGCCCGTGCCGATGATTGTCTCACCCCCCTGAGAGCCTTCGACGTTCTCAAAATTGCGAATTGTCTCGGTATTACCTCCAGAAACAGAAGTCGTCTCAGTGGCCAGGTTAATGGTGACAAAACCGGAACCAAATGTGACATTGGAATAATCGATAGTGTCAATTCCTGTACCACCATTGTGGATGTCGAAATTCACAAAATCGGCGTCGATTATCCGATCATTACCAGAACCACCATTGGTTCTGTCCACTCCAGAACCACCGTTGAGTCTGTCATTGCCAGCACCACCATTCAGCGTATCGTTTCCAGAACCACCATTGAGGCTATCATTGCCAAAATCTACACTCGAATCATCACCCGTGAGCCGATCATTCCCACTGCCACCAAGTAGAGTGTCGTTTCCGGCTTCTCCCTGAAGTGTATCGTTGCCCGGACCGCCATTTAGAAGATCACCAATTTTATCAACGGTTCCGAGAGTATCCGAGTCCAGGGAATCATTACCAATACCGCCAATCAAGGTATCCGCTCCCCCTTGACCTCGCAGGGTATCATTACCTGCAAGTCCATTGAGAAAGTCATTTCCCGGACCGCCATTTATGACGTCATTACCTGGAGTACCTGGCATTTTTTTCTCCTTTTTATCACTTACAGAACGCTATGAGCAGTTTTGCCATTAGAAGCATCAAGCTTTCTTCACTGCCCTCACTTTATTTATCACTCCCAAAATCCAATTTTTGACCAATTTTTTAATGTAAAGTTTTGTAATGACTGAAAACTTGGAAATTACCAAAAATTTTGGGTTTAAAGCCCCGTCCTTGGCCTTTGGCCACGCTACGCGAACGTTGGCCTTTGGCCACGCTACGCGAACGACGGCTTTTTAATTGACACTTTTATAGCGCCAGAGTATACTAGTAGTATGAGTACAGGCTGAAAAACCGCAGGCTGAGCCGGGAGAGAGACCCGTAACTTATCGACCTGAAAGAAGTAATGCTCGGAGGGCAGGGAAAATCCTCCTTTCTTGATGCAGTCGCTCATGGGGGAAACCCCCAAGACCGCGCTGCATCGCTAAAAACCCAATCATCGACTACCAATCGGTGTGTGAACCCAGGAAAATCACAACTTGAGAGAAAAATGGTACGGTGGGGCACACCGGAACCAGGCGAAAAGGAAGGGAAACGGACTTTTTAAGGCACTTCCGCGCTTAAGTAGCCAAACGCTATAGTGAGAATCGCCCTCTGGGTCTACTATGAACTAAACTAAATTCTTGGTCTTGACGGGTTTTTGGTTTAGATATTGCCTACTTTTTTGGCGGCGTCAAAGATTGGGACATAGTGGTTTAAGGCGGCTCGTTGATCTAGGAATCCCCGTTCTTCCTTCGGCGGGGAGTGTCAATCTGACCACTAATTAAACAAGCATTCCTGATCAATGGTGATCAGGGGCTTGGGTCGGGTATTGCGTAAAGGTAAACATGGGGAGAAGGTAGCGTTACTGTATGAAGTGATAGCGGAAGATACCTCTGAAAAAGAGCCCTTTTGGCGTCGCCATGGTGGGGGGTCGCGAATCAAGGGCGAAGGCGCAAAGACTGCGAAGGGGCGGAGATGGGTAAGCAGTTGGAGTTCGTGCCAGGGGTGATCAGGTCAACCATAGGAGTAGCCCCAGGGCGACTGAGTCCAAGGGGCAGTGGGGAGAGGAAGATGATGAGTTTTGAGTACGATGATCTGGTGATCATGGAGTATTGCCCCCATTCCCAAATCTAGGGGTTAGGGGGCCTTACCAACTAAACGTCCTAAGTCCTATTCAAGCTAAAATATCGCATCAGAGCTAAGACTAAAGCTGGTGTTATCTTGGAAGACGGCAATTAAGTCCCCCTGGTAATATAGAGCTGTATCCAGTGCTGAGGTACCACTAAAATTACTGTAATTCACAGTGTAATCACTGATACCACCACCGAGCTGAACTTTATCACTTTGTGTCCCATCAAAGTCAGTGATAGTCGCGTATCCCGAGTTACCATCACCAATGTAGGCAACCTTGGTGCCAAAAGCATTGTTACCTAATGCGAAGGTATCCGCACCCGTGCCACCAGTTAAGATGTCCTGTTCACCAGAACTACTACCTTCATAACCCTGGAGAGAGTCATTACCAGAGCCACCGGTCAGGGTGTCGTTGCCAAAGCCACCATACAAGTAGTCGTTGTCAGAGCCACCATCAAGGATGTCGTTGCCTGTATCACCCAGAAGAGCATCAGTACCAGCCTCCCCATACAATTCGTCATTGCCAGATTTACCCCAGAGCAAGTTGTTGTCACTGTTACCACGCATGCTGTTGTTGAGGTTATTACCGTGGCCGTAGTAAGCACTACTCATCAGGGTCAAGTTTTCCACGTTGTCTCCTAGCATGTAGCTGATGGAGGAGTAGACTCTATCAATACCCTGATTGACATATTCGGTGACCACATCCCCGGTGCTGTCAACCGAATAGATGTCATTGCCCGTGCCACCATACATCCGATCACTGCCTGTACCACCGGCAAGAGCGTCATCACCACCATTCCCATATATGGTGTCGTTGCCAGATTGCCCGAAGAGGATGTTGTTGGAACTGTTACCAGTGATGATATTGTTGAGGTGGTTACCCTTGCCCGAGTAAGCACTACCAATCAGGGTCAAGTTTTCCACGTTGTTTCCTAGGGTGTAGTTGATGGAGGACTCGACTATATCAATACCCTCACTGAAGTATTCGGTGACCACATCCCCCGTGCTGAGAACTAGATACCTGTCATTGCCCGTGCCACCATACATCTGGTCACTGCCTGTACCACCAATCAGGTAGTCGTTGCCAGACCCACCATAAAGAGAGTCGTTGCCAGAGTCACCATAAAGGGTGTCATTGCCACCGTAACCAAACAGACTGTCGTTGCCAGAGCCACCATAACCCTGGTTGTTGTAGTTGTCACCAAAGTAATTTCCCATGTCATTTGCTCCGTATCGATTGCAATTGTTTTAGGATTTGTGGATTGTTCTGTTCGGAAAGATTCACCCTGTTACTCTGATCTGAGTTAAATCAAGAGGCGCGCACCTATAGCGAATTTCATTCTTAATGGGGAAAGGGCACCTAAAAAATTTTTCAAGAAAAATTTATTCTCAAGAGGATCTGTTTTGCCATTAAGAGCATCACGCTTTCTTCACTGCCCTCACTTTGTAAATCACTCCGAAAATCCAATTTTTCTACAGTTTTATATAAAGTTTTGTAACGGATAAGTACCTGGACAAAAATAAACCTCGCTTCTTGATGCAGTCGCTCATGGGGGAAACCCCCTGTTCCCTTGCTGCATCGCTGTATTAACTTGTGTAAAGTTGCCAAAAGTCCCTCTGCTCCCTGCTCCGAAGTCCCTATTTCAACAGTTAATTTTACTTTTGTCCGACTACTTATCATAAACCGTGGAAATTACCCTGATAACTAATTGGACAAGCATTCCTGATCAATGGTCATGAGCAGGCCAATTCAACATATGATGATTAAATCAAAACAATATAAGATTGAAAATCAACATCGGAAGCAGGTTTTGGCAGAACTAGTTGAGCATATTTTGCGTACCCGTAAAGTGTGTCGCCCACGGCCAGGTCATCCTCTATCTGGCATCTATCTAGAGATCTATCAGACCGTACAAGAGCAGCTCAACCATAAACTTGAGGAGGCTATTGATAGCCGATATCTACAAATTACTTCTGATCAGGAGTGGGCGTCTTGGCGGGATAGTGTCTTTAAAAAGGTACTCGACGAGGGTCGTCTTCAGCAGCTAGCCCTAGAAGCACAACGACACCAACTCAATACCCCAGAGCGATTTTATGCCTTAACGGAATTGCTCAATGCCATTAAGCTTTCTGGTAAGCTTTACCATCGAGGCAAATTTTCCCCTGAGGTCTATGATGATGCTGTGAATCTGACATTGTATTATGTTTATCAAAACCTCAATCACTACAATCGAGAAAAAGGAAAATTTCTAGCCTGGGTCAATTATCGCCTCAATAAGATGTTACAAAAAGCTCAACAAGACCTGACTGACCCATTTATCCAAGCTCAATCTGGCAAAATTGTCAGAATAAAATATCAGTTGATCGCTCTGATTAAAAACACCAAACTAGATCATGTGATTGTTTGGATAACACTGACCATCAAAGGCTTAATTACAAACAAGACCCAGGTCAGTAACGTTACTAAAATTTTGATAGTATTATTTTTGTTGTGCCAGTTAATCGCAAAAGACCGAACCACAGGAGATTCATTAGTGTTTGAGATGGCTAAAGCCACTCTGCCTTTGCCCGCAAACTTGTCTGAGCTGACTGGGGAATCGCTCACCATAGAGACTGTGGCACAACCGGAAACAGAACTGACGTTGTATGACCAGGTCAGATACTATTTTAAAGAAGACCCGGAAAACCTGTTGCAGAAACATATCAAAAACCATCCTGAAGCTACCTTACAAGTGATAGGATTAGCCTACCTCGACGGAAAAAAATGGCAAGAGATATCGGATTCTTTAGGAATTAAAATTTCATCCCTGAATAACTTCTTTCAACGTAATCTTAGGAAATTAGCCCCTGAAATCAAGAGATATATAGAGGAAGAGCTCGACTGAAAATGGTAAAAAAAAATATGTAAGTCATCAGCCATCAGCCATCAGCCTTGGGAGCATCCCATTTTTTCACATAACACTTTAAATTATGCTTTTAATCCCTAGTATTTTCGTTAGTTTGAGCAATGGATTTGCCAAATTGGGATGCTCCCTCAGCCTTTTGCCAATGGCTGAATGATTACAGAAATATAGGCTTGTGTAAATCGCTGCTTAATCTGCTCAAGACATCAACCTACATCAACACGCAAAAGGCATGCATGCCAGAAGTTTTTAAGAGGTTGTCTGAGAATTATTATTTGCTACATCCAAGCCCCCTAAATCCCCCGAGCGAGCAATCCCTCGCTCGGGGGACTTTTAGAAGCAAATTGACTCTTGTTCCCCCCAAGCGAGCAATCCCTCGCTTGGGGGGCTAGGGCGTGTCTTCAAACTCGGAGATCCCCCGTTGGTCCCCCTTAAAAAAGGGGGACTTTGACTATGGCTCCCCCCTTATTAAGGGGGGCTGGGGGGGATCATAATCTTGCGGAAAACTTTGAAAACACGCCCTAGGGGGGCAAAATTCAGTATCAAAAAACTTGGGAGATATCCTCTAAAAGGGAACAGGTTTCAGATGACATTACAAGTCTGTGACCAGCCTTGCCTTCCTGAGCAGGAATCTTAGGACAGTCTCTTCTCTAGAAATAATATCGGCTCTGCCCTCCATTCCCAATTGAAGGGAACACTGGTTTTTGCCTTTACCGAGCACATGGCTTTCTGGAGAGATCGTGACCTCGTAGAAAGCACTAGCACCACGCCCCTTCTGGCTTAAAGCACTTGCCCTAGCACCATTACTTTGGGGTTTAATAGTATCTTCGGAAATTTGGCTGACTAAACCCTTGAGGGTACCATAATCTGGATAAGGACAGGCAGATACCCGCATGTGAACCTTTTGACCTTCTGCCAACTTGCCAATATCGCTTGGTGACACCACTGCCTTTATTTTCAAGGGTGCATCACCGGGAACAATTTGGGCAATTTCCTCTCCAGAGCGCACAGTTTGACCAGGGTTGCGCAAATTTAGCTTAGAAACAATCCCGTCTGCTGTGGCAGTAATCACAGTTTGGCTGAGGTCGAGTTCTACTTGTTTAAGTTCGCGGGAATCCCGCTCTAGGTGTTTACTGATTTCAATCCGCTGTTGGATCAGGGCTTCCCGTTCTTTATTTAATCTAGCCAGAGTAGCTTCACCAGTGGCTTGTTCTTGGGCAATCCGTTCAGACGCGATCGCTACTTCTGAGCTGCTGGGATTGAGAGCAGCTTTCGCCCGCTGTAGTCTAGCTTGAGCCGCCTTAACCCCTTGTTGTAGCTGTTTTATGGTTTGTTTTTGCTCTTCAACTAGGGCTTTTTGCGCCTCCACCGCTTGTTCTTGCTGCTGGACAATCAGTTGTGCTTCCTCAAATCGATCCTGGGACAGGGCTCCCACTTCAGCAATGGGCTGATATCGGTTTCGCTTCGACCGGGCTGCATTTAAGGCAGCTTTAGTTGACTTAAAATTGGCCTGAGTGGACTTTAATCTAGCCTGGGCTCCGTACCATTGTTCCTGGGCTTGCCTTAACTGAGCCTCGGCTTCAGAGACTTCAGCCACAGTGGTAATCTTCCGGTCTCGATAGTCCCGGCGGCGGCGCTCTAGTTCAGCTTCTGCGGAGGCAATAGCACGGTTGTTCCGGTTAGTTTCTGCCTGTATCTGACTATTGAGGGCACTAATTTGGGCTTTGATTTGAACCAGTTGTAACTGGACTTGCCCGATATTGCTTTGCAGTTGGCTTTTTTTAGTTTGAAGGCGAGAGTCATCGATAGTGGCCAGCCCATCTCCTTTTTTGACCACTTGATTTTCTTCCACAGAAATCTTCATTACCTGACCCTCTGTAGCCGCTTGCACAATTCGCAATTCACCGGCAGGACGGAAAGAAGCCTGTGCTTTTACCGTTTCCTTATATTTGGTCACAGAGCCAATGGGAATTGCTAGGGCTAGCGTAGCCACAATAAACAGTCCGCCAAACTGAATCCAACGACCAATTGGTGGTAAAAATTCGTTTTCTTGAATTGGGGGTAGAACCTGATTCTCGTAGTTGCTAATCATAATTATTATGAAAGTTTAATTTAGATAAATTTATAGAGGTTTGCGACTTTGTTAAGTATATTTATGGTTTTTTAGGGAACAGGGAACAGGGAACAGGGAACAGGGAACAGGGAACAGGGAATAGAGCAGTTGGCATCCAACCTAAGTTATTTATAGCAATTCTACGACTTGTGAGGTACAAATTTATGGTTTTTAGGGAGCAGGGAGCAGGGAGCAGGGAGCAGGGAAGTCGTAAGTGGGAAGTCGGAGGTGGGAAGAGGGAAAAAATAATGTGTACCTCATGAGTCCTATAAACGCTATATTATTGCCAATTAATAATTGGAATTTATCTTTTTTGCCACATTTTCATAATTAACTTATCGGCAAATCGCTATAGTTAAATTTGAAGCAAGTTTTAATCAGTTTTAGTAACCATATATCAATTATTATACTGATGAGGTACACAAGATTTTTTACCACTTCTCCTTCCCGCCTTCTGGTAGGAGGGTTATATCATGTCAGGATAATTACCCTGTCTTGATGCAGTCGCTCATGGGGGAAACCACGCCAGTTGCTCATGGGGGAGACCCCCAAGACCGCACTGGCTCCCCAAGACCGCGCTGCATCGCTTAATAAAAATCTCCCCATCTCCCCATCTCCCCATCTCCCCATCTCCCCACACCTCCCACCCTCTCCTTAATTATGGGTATTCAACCAGACTTGATATTAGGGGGGATTCCTGCTCCCTAAAACCCAGGACGAGGTATCTCACCGAATTGAGAACTGCCATAACTACCATTAAAAGGACTACTATTAACAGAAGAGTCAGAGTCTGAAGCCAACATGACTAAATTCTTAGTTGAAGGAACAAAATCATCGAGGAAGTCTAAGTGATCCCCAGCCAGAGAGTGTAACTCTTCTGGAGTGCCTTGGATTTGCAATTTTCCTTTTTCGAGCATGATAATCCAATTGGCTCGCTGAATCACTTTCGGGCGATGACTAATCATAATAGTCGTTTTGCCTTGGCGAGAGGATAGTAATTGATCTAACACTTGAGCTTCGCTGACTGGATCGAGGGCACCAGTGGATTCATCTAAAATTAGGACTGGTGGGTCAGTAACTATAGCTCTAGCAATAGCCAATCGTTGCCTTTGGCCCCCAGAGAGATTGGCACCAAATTCCCCTAAAACCGTTTGATATTTGTCGGGCAGTTCGCTGATGAAAGAGTCAGCCCCAGCTATCTCGCAAGCCTTGACAATCTGCTCAAAAGTGACCTGGGGATAGCTAAAGTGGAAATTGTCAATGATGGAGCGACTCCAGAAGTGGGGTTCTTGTGGTACTAATATTACCTGCTGCCGCAAACATTCCAGGGAGAGGTCTTGCTGGTTGTAGAGGCCATAGCGGATATTGCCAGACTGGAGAGAATACAAACCAGCCATCACTTTAGCCAGGGTACTCTTGCCACAGCCAGATTTACCAATCAGGGCAATGACTTTACCGCCAGGGATAGTGAGGGAGAAATCTTGGAGGAGGTCAACTCTACCGGCATGGTGAAAGTTGAGCTTACTGCAGGTAATCTCTGCATTGCCGGGAATTTCAGCCCAGGGCTTTTTGAAGTCATTCTCATCTTCTGGGGTGGCATCGATCACTTCCGTCAGGCGTTGGATAACCACCTGGGCAGTAATAAATTCATCCACTAGCCCGATTACCGCCCCCAAGAAACCCAGAAAGTTGCTACTCATGCCATTGTAGGCCAGCAACTGACCGATGGATAATGTCTGATTGATCACCAGGTAACTGCCCAACCACAGTACAGCAATGGAAGTAAATGTGGAAAGAATGCTGGTGATTGTACTGCTGTAAAGCCCCAGCTTCATCATACCCCAGCCCAGGTTGGCCAGGCGACCGTAATTGCTTTGATACTCTCCCCAAGCTTGAGGGGTAGCTGGGGTGGTTTTGAGGACCTGCACCCCCCGAAACGTTTCTACCAGAAAGCCTTGGTTTTCTGTGCCTAAGACGATCAGGTTGCGGGTTTTGGCGCGCAAGGCAGGGAGGAAAAGCAGGTTGACGATAGTAACGATCACAAAGGCACCAATCGAAGCCAGAGTCAGTTCCCAACTGTAGAAGATCATCAAGGCCAAGGAAACCAAGGCGATAAAAAATTGGCTGGGCAAACCGAGGACAATTTGGGAAACTAGATTATTGATAGCATCCACGTCAGCAATGCGGCTGACCACTTCCCCACTGCGCCGTCCTTCAAAGTAAGATAAGGGCAAGCGTAGGAGTTTTCGCCCGTATTCCATGATCAGCCCTAATTGCAGCCGCTGGCCGAAGTGACCGATCAGATGAGACTGGACCAAACCGATAGCACTGCTAAACAGGTTCATGGCAATCACCCCAATGGCCACAGTGGTCAGGAGTTGGGTATCCCCCCGCACCAGCACGTCGTCGGTGAGCAGTTGCATCATCAAGGGGGAGGCCAGGGAGAGCAGTCCAATGGCAATGTTAATAGCAGTTGCCTGGGCTAAAATGAAGCGATAGGGCCAGACCCGGGCAATGAAGCGCCCAAAGCCACCAACTTTATCGTTCTGTTGCTCATAAAAGCGGCTGTCGTCGGGGCTCAGTAACATCATGATGCCGTTGCCCCAACCCTCGATTAACTCTCTGCGAGTGAGGTAGCGTATGCCTACTCCAGGGTCCGCAATCACATATTTTTTCCCTTTTTTACCATATAAAACCACCCAGTGGTAGCCTTTCCAATGGATAATGGCTGGCAAGGGTACTTCATTAATGCGATCGATAATTTGATCAGTGGCTTTGACTTGGCGGGTGTTGAATCCCAAGACTTCTGCTCCTCGGCTCAATCCGAGTAACGTAGTTCCTCGGGAGCCAGTGCCTACTGCTTCCCTCACACGACTGATGGCAAAGGTGCGTCCGTAATGCTTGGCAATGGTGGCGATGGAAGCTGCACCGCAGTCTTCTTCACTATGTTGGAGGACAATTGGGTATCTCATCTTTAGGGCGAATGGTAGGGGAGAAGTTGGGGCTTTGTCCCGGACTTGATCTAACCGTGAAAAAATCTTACACTAAAATGGCCGATCACCGAGATCCGAAGGGCGGGAGGGGTAGATAAGTCAGTATTCACTTTCAGGCCTTTTTAGGCAATTGATTTTTACCTTGCCTAGAGAGGTTTTCAGCCTCTAAAGGTGCCCAAAAATGTTAAAGTCCCAATAATTATGAGTATAATTATTAGTTAAGTGTTTGAATTAAGTATTTAACCAGGGCAAACCCATCTAAATTCTAGAAGCCTTACTATGAACAGACCAGCTTCTAAGACAGTTATTTCTTCAAGAGTTAATTCACTGAACAGTTGTTCATGAGCAGTGATTTTGTCGATGTTTGACATAGTTTTTATCCTTGATTTAACTTGAATTAAGTTTACTATAAGTACATCTTTGTGACCCGTAGATGGGTAAGCTGCTGACAGTTAACTTTGCTTGCCCTTCTATTGACTTGTCAGGGAAACCTCAGGAAATTACGCAGCCATTTACAAAAGTTCATATTAAGACCGCAAAAAAAAAGGCGATCGCAACTTTACTCTTGTCGAGAGTGTTTGATGACCATAGGAAATTCCATCTTCACTGGGAATAGTAGAGCCAAAAATCGGGTCAGGGGAAACAGTCCCCCGACCCGATACTGTGTTGATATTGCGCCCCTGAGAAATCCTTGGGGTTAGCTGTGGGAGCTGACCATTGACACTGTCGTGTCAGAGAAATGACTCAACCGAGGTAGATTTGGAGATTTACCGATTAACCGATGTCATAGAGGTCGACATCGTAGGGATTGCCTTTGGTTTTTGTGTTGTTATAAAATCCATAGACTCCGCCATTGGCCAAATTGTACTTTTTGTAATTGATCACCCCGCTGCGTATGTCTTCATCAAATTTGATGGTTCCACCCTTATAGGCAGTCCAGACCCAAGTCTGATTGGGCTTGTGCTTCCACAACTTACCATCGACGGTGTAGTAGAGATTGTATTTGGTCTTGTTCTTAATGGTGAACACCTCGTATCCGCCACTGATGGTTTCAGCATCGGTCTGATTTAACTCTACGAACAGGTCTGAATTAGCACAAATAGTTGACATGATGGTTATCCTTGATTTAACGTGACTTGATTTTTCTGGAAACCAATACTGGTTCCAGCTACAGGGGTAAGCGGTTGAGATTTAATTGGGCTTACCCCTTTATTGACTTGTCAGGGAAACCTCCGGAACTTACGCAGCAATTTACAAAAGTTCATATTAAGACCGCAAAAAAAAGGCGTACGCAACTAAACTTTGGTTGAGAGTGTTCCACGACGATGGGAAATCTGATCTTCACAAGAAATGGTAGAGCCAAAAATCGGGTCAGGGGAAACAGTCCCCTGACCCGATACTGTGTTGAGCTTGCGCCCCTGAGATTTCTTGTTCGAGCTGACCTGAGACAAGACAGTGTCACCTCAGAGATTCAACCCCCGTAAATCCACTTCAGATTTACCTCAATCTAAAGTGCACCATTGTCAGCGAGGGTGATATCAAATGGACGAAAAGTGCTACTGTTAAATTGGAATACATACTCACGTCCATTGGCCGCATTGACTGTTCGCGCTCGGAACCGTGGTCTGAAGGGGAGAGAGTCAAAGGTAACGTTTCCTCCCTCGTTAGTAAACAATAATACACTCTGGCCAGGGCGCAAGTTTCTTGCTCGACCATCGATAATGTAGGCAACACGGAAAGGGAGTTGGTTCTTAATCTTGAAGATTTCGTTTTGGCCAGCGCCGCCCCGCCTGACTATGCCGCCACTGACTGTTTCAGCATCTGTCTCATTTAAGTCCACAAACAGGTCTTGATTCGCACAAATAGTTGACATGATTTTTCTCCTGGATTTAATTTGACTTAATTTCCCTGGAAGTACATCTTTCCTCTAGGGTGAGGGGTAAGCAAAGAGGCCGTAATTAAGCTCAATTGATACAGAACCCTATGAGGGGTTTTGCCATTATTTCTTGACTGCCCTCACTCATATAATCACTCGGAAAATCCAATTTTTCTACAGCCCAAGATAAATTTTTGTAACTTTTATTATCAAGTTTTGTAACGAATCTGATCAAACTGGTCAATTCCTATGAACGCGGTTTTGAAATCCCTAGAACTGCCGTGGTAGTGGTTGACTAGCTATCCGCGTTGATCATTTATGACTTCCTGAGCAAAACTGCGCTCAGGAGCAATGCTAGAGCCGAAAAAGGGGTTAGGGGAAAAAGTCCCCTAACCCTATACTCTGTTGACTTTGCCCCGGTAGGTCTAGCCGATGCGAAACAGTTCGATATCGTATTTATAAGCAGTACGGGTGTCTAGTCGGAACCCATATTTACGTCCATTGGACAAATTGTATTTGCGCCGTTGCACTCCTGGTCGGCCGAAATCATAGTCAAAGGAAATGATTCCGCCCTTGTTAGTAGTCCATCGGGACTTCTGACCAGGCTTAGGGAACTTTGTTCTTACACCATCAACCGCATAGGGGATAGTGACGGAACGAGTTTGGTTAGCAACGGTAAATCTCTCCCGTCCTCCTCCGCTAACTGTTTCAGAATCGGTCTGATTTAAGTCTACAAACAGGTCTTGATTAGCCGCAATAGTTGACATGATTGTTCTCCTTTATTTGACTTGAAGTAACTGCCTTGGTAGACAGTTTTTTTTTCCTGGTATATCGGTCAGCCAATCCGCCTTTTTTCACTCCAATTAAACGGAACCATTACAGGGGGTTTGCCATTAATCAGATTAGGCTTTCTTGACTGCCCTCACTATAGTAATCACTCCGAAAATCCAATTTTTCTACAGTTTGACTAAACTTAGAAAAACGAATATCATCAAACTGGTCAATTGGGCTCAACCCGGTTTTCAAACCCCGAACACTAGCCTGATCGGGGTTGAATGGGGATCGGGCGAGATCATTTATTCGTACCAAATCTAGCCATGGTAGACCCAAAACCGGGGTCAGGGGACCTTTTCCCCTCAGCCAATACTCTGTTGACTTTGCCCCGGTAGGTCTAGCCGATGCGAAACAGTTCGATATCGTATTTATAAGCAGTACGGGTGTCTAGTCGGAACGCATATTTACGTCCATTGGACAAATTGTATTTGCGCCGTTGCACTCCTGGTCGGCCGAAATCATAGTCAAAGGCAATCTTTCCTCCTTTCCTAGTAGTCCATGTTACATCCACACCAGCGTAGGGGTAGGATGTTTGTTTGCCATCAACACTGTAAGGTATACGGA
The DNA here is from genome assembly GCF_010692305.1 of Moorena sp. SIO4G3. Lineage (NCBI taxonomy): Bacteria > Bacillati > Cyanobacteriota > Cyanophyceae > Coleofasciculales > Coleofasciculaceae > Moorena > Moorena sp. SIO4G3. The sequence goes on from NZ_JAAHIG010000200.1 coordinate 14,584, forward strand.
GATGAGTTTGGTTAGAAACGGTAAATTTCTCGCGTTTTCCCAGCCCGAATATGGATAAAAAGCCTCCTCCGCTAACTGTTTCAGAATCGGTCTGATTTAAGTCTACAAACAGGTCTTGATTAGCCGCAATAGTTGACATGATTGTTCTCCTTTATTTGACTTGAAGTAACTTGACTGGAATTACATCTTTTTTCCAGTTATGGGGGTAAGCAAATTAGCAGTAAATCAACCCTATTACACAGCACATTATTATCGGTTTTGCCATTAAGAGGATTACGCTTTTTTGATTGCCCTCACTTTATTAATCACTCCCAAAATCCATTTTTTCTACAGTTTTATATAAAGTTTTGTAAAAAAAATAGTTTTATATATTCTAATGAAGTACATTATTTTTTTTAAAAAATCAGCATTTTAGCTGTTTTTGCTTTACTCATGTACCTCACTAGACAAATATTTTCAAAAAAATATAAAGTTATGTAACGAATTGCAGAAAACTTGGAATTTACCCTAATAACTAATTAGACAAGAATTCTTAATCGGTGGTCATGAACAAGCAAATTCAACATCTGGTGCTTCAAATACAACATTATACTCCGGAAAATCAACAACGAAACCAGGCTTTGGCAGAACTAGTTGAGCAAATTTTGCGTACCCGTAAAGTGTGTCGCCCATGTCCAGGTCAGCCTTTATCTGGCATCTATCTAGAGATCTATCAGACCGTACAGCAGCAGCTCAACCATGAACTTGAGGATGATCTTGACAGCCCATATCTACGAATAACTTCTGATCAGGAGTGGGCCTCTTGGCGGGATAGTGTTTTTAAGAAGGTACTCGACGAGGGTCGTCTTCAGCAGCTAGCCCTAGAAGCACAACGGCACCAACCCCATACCCCAGAGCGATTTTATGCCTTAACGGAATTGCTCAATGCCCTTAAGCTTTCCGGTAAGCTTTGCCATCGAGGCAAATTTTCCCGTGAGGTCTATGATGATGCTGTGAATCGGACATTCTATTATGTCTATCAAAACCTCAATCACTACAATCGAGAAAAAGGAAAATTTCTAGCCTGGGTCAATTATCGCCTCGATAAGATGTTAAAAAAGGCTCAACAAGACCTGAATGACCCATTTATCCAAGCTCAATCTGGCAAAATTGTCAGAATTAAATATCAGTTGAGCGCTCTGATTAAAAGCACCAAACTAGATCATGTGATTGCTTGGATAACACTGACCATCAAAGGCCGGATTACAGACAAGACCCAGGCCAGTAACGTTACTAAAATTCTGATAGTATTATTTCTGTTATGCCAGTTAATCCTAAAAGACCGGAAAAAAGGAAATTCATTAGTGTTTGAGATGGCTAAAGCCTCTCTCCCTTTTTCCTCACACTTGTCTGAGAACACTGGGGAATCGCTTACCCTAGAGACTGTGGCACAACCGCAAACAGAACTGACGTTGTATGACCAGGTCAGATCCTATTTTAAAGAAGACCCAGAAAAGCTCTTGCAGAAACATATAAAAAACCATCCTGAAGCTACCTTGCAAGTGATAGGGTTAGCCTACCTCGACGGAAAAAAATGGCAAGAGATATCGGATTCTTTAGGAATTAAAATTTCATCGCTTAATAACTTCTTTCAACGTAATCTTAGAAAATTAGCCCCTGAAATCAAGAGATATATAGAAGACTAAATGAGCTAAAAGTGATCTAAAAAAATCGCTGCTTAATCTTAGCCATACATAAACCTACATCAACTA
>NZ_JAAHIG010000201.1:0-16299 GCF_010692305.1 Moorena sp. SIO4G3
TGTGATAAAGATGTAGTGGTTTCGCTACGGTCTGGTAAAGGTAACAGGTGCTAAAATCACGAATTGTTTACCACTATAGCAGTTCTCAACTATCTGACTCCCCATCTCCTCATTTTTCTACGCTTCTTACACCCCCAATTCCCTCTTCCCTGCTCCCTACTCCCTACTCCCTACTCCCTACTCCCTGTTCCCTGTTCCCTTTACTATATTATGGTAACTTTTTCCCTTCTATAATTGTGGCGTAAACAGAAGCAAGGTTTTGCGCGATCGCACTCCAAGAATACCGAGAACTTACTAATTGTTTTCCATTCTCTCCTAATTGATTGCGTAAGTCTGGAGAAGCAAGTAATTGTGCAATTGCATTACTTAGAGCATCTACTTCTCCCTCTACTACCAATCCAGCTTTGGCTTGGGCTATTTCTGGGGCAATTTGCACTCCTGGAGTAATAATTACTGGTAATCCTGCTGCCATTGCCTCTACTATTGCGATGCCAAAGTTTTCTGAAAACGTTGGTAGCACAAACATGTTTGAGCCTTGTAAAACAAGTTCCTTATCTATTCCAGTGATAAAACCAGTAAAGGTGGTACGAGAGGTCAGGCCACTGGATGCTACTAAATTTTTCAGTTGGTTTTCATAATCTGACTCACCTGAACCGGCAAATATCAGATGAAAGTCTAAGTTTTGAGTTGCCAGTTTATTAAGGGCTTGTATCAGTAAATCGGGACGCTTTTTATAGTGGAGGCGAGATAAAAAAAGTATGATCGGGCTTTGTGCTGGTATATTATAGATGTGGCGTAGTTTTTGCTTTGCTTCAGGCAAATTAACAGGTTGGTTTACTCCTAACGGTAAAGTTATAGTAGGAGTCTGAATACGAAAGTTACCAACATCTTCTGCTTCACCAGCAGAAGTGCAATGAATCGCTGCTGCCCGATTCAGATTGTGTCGTTCAATTAGTGATGTGTATAGTTGTTTTTTCAGACGACTTTGAGCTAAAGCCCAAGGGGTGAGTTGACCAATTGTTCTTACTATATAAGGAATTCCCTGACGACGGGCAATTAAACCGGCACAAGTGGAGGGATAAGAAAATAAATAATGGGTATGAATAATATCGTAATCTCGGATATGTTGCCATAGCCAGCGAGTTAAGGCGGCAGAAAAAATGAACTCTTTTAATGGCGGCGAAAAACGCGGTAAAAACCAAACTGGAACCCCTTGATATTCAGTTCGTTCATAAAGAGTTACATCAAGTAAATCAAAACCATTATCATTGGTGGTGGCAATTTCAGTATCAATGCCTGATTCACGCAGTGCTTTAACCATCCCCAAAGCTGCATGACTCGGACCACCCCGCACTGGTCCGATGGAGGGAATTACATGAATAATTTTCATATTTTTAGAACGATACCTGGCTAAATTGCCAATTCAACAGTGGACAATATCTGGAAATGTAGATAATAAAAACGATAAAGTTTTTAACGTTTAATTAAGCCCACCTACTTATTTAATTAACAATAATTTCGCGCATACTGCTTCTTTCCACTGCTCCCTGCTCCCTGCTCCCTGCTCCCTTCGTCAAAGTGTTAATTTAGCATAACAAGTACGGAAGAGCCTCAAATCTAGGGCGATAATCTCCATTTTTGATAGCATTTACGTCTAACCGCCAACATTAGAATCATCCAAAATAAGAAAGAGAAGATATTTCCGGCTGAATAGATCGCGGGTTCAAAAATACAAATAATTAAACCACTGGCTAGAGATGCGACTAGAGTTACTAGTTCATAATTGCGCCAATATTTGACACAGCAATACACTACAAATGCCCACAATAAACCAAAAAAACAATAGGTGAAAGGCCAGCCAATTTGAACTGCAAGGCCATAATAACTGCTCATGACTCCATGACCACGTAACTGGAGATCAGTCAAGACGATGCCATAATGTTCATGGATCAGGGTCTCTGTACCAAAGCCGTGGCCAAAGTCAGGGCGGTGAGCGATATAGGTCTTGGCTAGATCCCAAAAATAGGTGCGGTTGGATGCTGTTGTTAAGGTACTTTCTCGTACAATATTTTCGGTAAAAAAGTCGGTTTGAATAAAAAATGCTAAACCAGACATAGCAAGTAAAGAAATTGCGATGGCCTGGTTAGGCCGTTTAGCCAGCAGGGATATCAGAATTGCTACCATGGCAACAGCTATCCCTAGCATGGGACTGCGGCTACCACAGGCGACAAGATTAAGGGAAAATATAATCACTATCGCCACAAATAGTCTTTCACGAGTACGTAGCCACTGGGCGGCAGCCAAGGGGATCGCTAGACCCAAGATCAGACCAATATTATTTGGATTGTGAAAAAAACCCCGAAACCGACCAGCTAACCATACATTTGGTAGCAAAAACATTGATAATAGATTTATAGTAAAAATAATTCCTAAAGCCTGCAACAGTTTATGAATCAGCAGTTGTTCTGAAAAATGATCGGCATAGTCCCATAGAACCCAAAACGAGCATCCATACAATAAAATTATACTGATCGATTTTTGAGCTGTTAACCAAGGCTGAATTGTCCAAGTTTCAGAAATTAAAAAGAGTAAGAGAAAAGCAATAATAACTCGATCCGCCCAGGTCAAAATTTTGTATTTATGTCCAGCTCTTCTAAATCCAGATTTAGCGGCAAGCCCACAACCAATAATTAAAATAGCCCATCGTAGAAGTTTGCCAATTGTAGCTATCTGCCCAAATTGTGTTGTTGCCAGCAAGAATGGCAACATGTAAAAAATCGGAAAATGCTTTAAAAAGAACCTAACCATACAGCGGTTTTCAATTCAGTTAGAAAGTTATGGGTTGTTAGGGAGCAGGGACTTCGGAGCAGGGACTTCGGAGCAGGGAGCAGGGACTTCGGAGCAGGGAGCAGGGACTTCGGAGCAGGGACTTCGGAGCAGGTTGCTTTTCACTTCTCCCTGCTCCGAACGCGCCCCGCGTGGCCTACGGCCTCAGTCCCTGCTCCCTAAACACCCAAAAATTTGTACCTAATTGAATTGCAAACCGCTGTATGTAAAGTTGCTAAAAGTCTCTCTGCTCCCTGCTCCCTACTCCCTGCTCCCTATTTCAACAGTTAATTTTACTTTTGTCCGACTACTTAGCTGCTGCAAGCCCTCTAATAAGGTCTTTGTCCAGCGTTGTGGTGTATATTGCTTGGAAAGTTCATAACTAGCTTGGCCGTATGCTAAGCGTTGCTCAGGTTTGAGTAAATGCATTGCTTTGAGTGCCTGAGTTAGTCCCATGATGGAGCCATGTGGAAACCTAAAACCATTATGGTACGAGCGTAAAAGATGCACGCCTGCACCACAGGCATCAGAGAGAATCAGGGGTAAACCACTGGCGGCAGCTTCTTGGACAACAACGCCCCAGGGTTCAGAACGACTAGGCAACACAAAGGCCGACGCACCTTGCATCAGGGCTGGAAGATCCTTGGGTTGCACAAACCCTTTATCCTTTGCACCAGCGCTAATCAGCCTATCACCTAATGGTCCTGAACCCGCACAGACTAGTAACCAGGGTTCTTGTACTTGTTCGCAATAGGCTTGATATGCGGCAGCGAGGGTATCGAGTCCTTTTTCTGGTACATAGCGCCCAACATACAAGAAATAGGGGTGCTGTTGAGATGTTGTACATTTTGGTTGAGTAGCAAAGGCATTCCAATCACAGGCATAGTAGCCGTCCCAACAGCGATCGCCATCAAACCCTAACCCTTGAGCCAGATAACGCTGACGCTCTCCGGTGACCCAAAGTATATCTATGAATTTTTGTACATGAAAGGGGGCAATGCACGAAGCAATGTGCTGACGCCATGAACCCTTCCATTGAGTATCACAACCTGCAATGATCGGAATGCCTTGAGATTTTAAGCGCCGACAAATACCAACATAGCCTTTGTCTTTCCAGCCGCTGGTTAATACGGCAGATGGAGAAAACGCTAATAACTGATTTAAGATAGCTTTGTTGCTGTACTCATATCGGTTGAATACCTTGCCCAAGTCGGCAAATGCCCTTGAATCAAAAGGTGCATTAGGCTGGTTAGGCCAGGCATATATCAATAGCTCTGCACCAGTTTGCTGTTTGAATTCACGCAGGCAAGCGACAAAATAGGGCGAGAGTCTAGTTTGGAGAATGGCAAGTTTCATCAAAATTAAATATTAAATTTTAAAAGTGTAACTTTAGCCCTTGGAATAGTAATTTTTAAATTATAAATATATTTTAACTAGATCACACTTTCTATTGTCGCTATAGTCTTTTTAATCACTTTATCCCAAGTAAAATGCTCTCTAACTATAGATTGGCTTTTTATTTTTTTGTTTGTTAGCTCTTCATCAGAAGCATGAATAGCATTAATTAAAGCCTCACGAAGCTGATGGGTACTACCTGGACTAATCAACCAACCATTTTGTTCGGAAACCATCTCACTTACAGCACCAACATCTGTAGCAATTACAGCGAGTCCAGAAGCCATTGCTTCCAGAATAACAGTGGGCATACCTTCCGAATGGCTCGGACAGACAAGTACATCACATTGTTGAAAAATTGATTGAAGCTTTTCGACATCTTTAATTAAGCCCCAATATGTTACGCGAGGAGACTTTATTTGTAAGTATTCTGGTATTGATCCTACGAAATTAAATTCAAATTCAAATTCTGGAAGTAATTTATTAATAACAATATAGAGTTCTTCTATACCTTTTCGGCGCTCGTAACGACCAACAAATAAAAATTTTATTGGTCTATATATTGGCTTAACAATTGGAGATATCCAAGTATTTTCAATGCCATTAGCTATTTGATTGATTTTATTTGAATTTATACCGATGGAATAAATAATATTAGATAAGTTCCCACCTAATGATAAGCATATATCAGCACTATTTAAATTATTAATAACAAATGGGCGAAACATAAATCGCTCAAACTTTTCTCGGAGTGTTAATGATTTTTGAAACATCTCTAATCCGTGAAAATTAACTCCAATAGGTGGAGTGTTTAAGCCATTTTTATGAGCTTGAAGTAACTTCCATCCACTAAATCCCTGAATGTAAATAAAATCAAAACTATTGATATTATCGATAGCATTGAAAATATTCTTTGAATAAAGATAACAAGCTATCAAATAATGCCCAGGAATTTTTTTTAATTTAGGAAAATCAACTGTTATGAGTTGAATATATTGATACTCTTCGTCGCTAAATAACTTTTGAAGACCTGTATGTTCAGTATTACTTAGATAATGATATACAGTAACATATATGCTATTTTTTGCCAGATATTTAGCTAAATAGTAAGAATGCTTTTGCATTCCCCCAATTACATAGGGGTAGATGCCATTAGTAAGGAGAGCGATTTTCATTTATATTTTTTTAATGACAAAATCAAAACCATTAGATTGTCTTAAACATTGAAGTTTATAGTAATTGACAGACATTATAATTGCTTCATTATGAGATGTTTTACGAACTAGTCGTAATCCAAAATAAGCAAAAATTGATTTTAATGCAATTAGTGTTCTTATTGTTATTGCGATTAAACCACGTAAAAACTTAATGTTGACAGGATAAAATAGGACGGCAAGATGATAGTCGATCCCGAACCTACCTCCGCCACTAATTTTATCCAATTTCATTCCATTAATTTTAGAGAAATGTTCTAGTGCCTTAAAAGATAAATGTGAATATGATATTTCATGAAAACATTCCATGAATGCCACATATCCCACAAATAGCCCATTAGGCTTTAAAACTCTAGAAACTTCCTCAAATGCCTTTGATACATTGGGAACATGCTCAAGTACTGCATCCATCACAGCTATGTCAAATGATTCATCTTCAAATGGTAAGTTTTCTACATCACCTACAACTGTATGTGCCCCACCCTCAAAAGGTTCTACACCTACCCATGTTCCACCAGCATCTTCAACAATTTTCTTGTTTGCTCCGAAACCACAACCAATGTCAACTACTTTTTTATTTTTTACTAAATCAATCAAGTTATAAATTTTTTGATTGATAAATATTTCACAATCAGGTAATTGATCTTTTAGTGAAAGACCCCGAACTCCTTTACCCATATATATTCACCTGAGAAATTATAAATTAATCAAAATTTACTTATAAGTTAATAAATATCAACAAATCAAAAACTTAGTTAATTTTGTAAAGCCTCGGATTTTCCAAAAACCAGCATTAAGGATAAATTTGTATGTTTCTAGCAAAGTTTTTGAACTACCATCAAAAATCAACGAACTAATAAAGGAATTTTGAAGTGCTTCTTGCAACTCATATTTATGAGTATCATTCATAAAACCTTTTGATGCTTCAATTGCAAAACGATACATGATTGATAATGTAGTACCTCGCAAGCAACGGATATATCGTCTTTTTAAATTTTCTTCGTAGTTTGAAGATTGAATTAAACGATATACAGACTGCTGAAAAATAGTAGTTCCTGTTACATATTTTTTGCCTAAATCATAAGCATTAAAATTATTTTTTTCTAGTGAAATACGGTAAAAAAAGTCAGGGCATTCATCCTCAATAACAAAATATTTTAGGCCAAATAATAAAGCCCGTGTATGCAAATCCACATCTTGAAGACGAGGCAAGTCTTCATCAAAACCATTAATTTTATGAAGACTATCTTTTGACCAAAGAACAGAAGTTAAGTTCCAAGGCAAATCGTGTCTGAGAAAAGATTCAAGATGATATTTAGAATTTTTTGGTCGCCATACATCTTTCTTATCTCCAACTTTATATAAGAAAGTCCCTCCGGTAAAAACATTAAAGTCTAGTTTGTTTCTTTGAATATGATTTAGGCGGTTTTCAATACAATGAGGTGCTAAAACATCATCCGAATCCAAAAACAATATATAGTCAAATTTTGAGGCTTTCCACCCGATGTTGCGAGCTGCATTAGCTCCTCTTTTCTCTTTTTTAGTATGCTCTATACAAATTCGCCGATCTTGACTCGCTAGCTCTGAGGAGATTTGTAGTGAGTTATCAGTAGAGCCATCATCGACAAAAATCACTTCCCAATCAGCACAGCTTTGATTTATTACTGATTTGATAGTCTGTGTGATAAACGGTGCTTTGTTGTAGTTAGCTATAACAATAGAGATCATTAGGCTACGCTTTTACAAGATTTTCATGGTCTTCACGATAAAAACCGCGTGTGTCAACTACTAAATCGCTATTTTCTAAAATTAGCTCATAATTAAATGCGTCATGCTCCGTTGCTAAAATAACGCAATCCATTTGTGATAAAATATCAGCCTTGATTTCAACTGATTCAAGTTCAAAATGGTATCGCCGTTTTTTAGGAAAAACAGGTACATGAGGGTCAGAATAGGAAATAATTGCTCCTTTTGCTTGCAGAAGTTCCATTAATTCCACAGCGGGAGACTCTCGTGAATCGTCAACGTTCTTTTTATAAGCAATCCCGAGAATTAGGATTTTAGAACCTTTAACAGCCTTACCTCGCTCATTAAGAGCATCCATCACTTTGTTAACTACCCATTCTGGCATTGCTGTATTTACCTCACCTGCAAGCTCAATAAAGCGAGTGTGAACACCATATTCACGAGCTTTCCAAGTTAGGTAAAACGGGTCGATGGGAATGCAGTGACCGCCAAGACCGGGACCGGGATAAAAAGGTGTGAAGCCAAAAGGTTTTGTGGCCGCAGCATCAATTACTTCCCAGATATTAATCCCCATGCGGTCAGTTACGGTTTTCAACTCGTTTACCAAACCAATATTGACAGCACGATAGATATTTTCTAGAAGCTTCGTCATTTCCGCTGCTTGAGTAGAACTGACGGGAACAACTTTCTCTACCACTTGACTGTATAGAGTTACGCCTAATTCCAAACAGGAAGATGTTGAGCCACCCACAATTTTTGGAATATTATGAGTGGTAAAATTCTTGTTACCAGGGTCTTCTCGCTCTGGAGAATAAACTAAGAAAATATCCTCACCAATTGTTAATCCCTTACTTTCTAGCCTTGGTCTAATTTCTTCTTCCGTTGTCCCTGGATAGGTGGTACTTTCCAAACTCAGAAGTTGTCCCCTGCGTAAATGAGGAGTTAGGGAATTAATTGTATTAATCACAAAGGAAAGGTCTGGTTCGTGATGAGTTCCCAGAGGAGTAGGAACACACAGAATTAGTGCATCAGCTTCTCTGACACGAGTAAAATCATCCGTAGCCAATAAGCGACCCGTCTGATGTGCAGAGGCTACTCTATCAGTACCGATGTGCTTGATATAGCTCTGACCATTATTGAGTTGCTCAATTTTTTTCGTGTCAATATCAAAGCCGAGGACATTAAATCCAGACTCTACGAAGCGCAGCATTAAGGGTAAGCCGACATAGCCTAAACCCACAATGCCAATAATTGCTTGTTTGGATTGAATAGTTTCGAGTAGTTTGGTATTTAACATAATTGATGAAGTGTTTTTATTGGTAACTAGTTACGACGATTTGCATAACTATCAGGTACACAGGATTGTTTTTCCTCTTACCTCTTCCCTGCTCCCTGCTCCCTGCTCCCTGCTCCCTAAAAACCGAGAATTTTGTACTTAACTGAATTGCAAACCGCTGTAACTGCTAATTGACTGGTAAATATTTGCTAGTCTTACACCCTGTTGGCGAGCGTCATATTCTTGTTCCACATATCCACGCCCAGCCTCAAGCATTTTGCTCCATTGGTCGGGATGATTAATCAACCACTTAAGATGACTAACCAATCCATCCACATCCCGTTCTAGTGCTAACAAACTTCGCACACTGTTCTTGGTTACTTCTGGGATATCACAGTGCTTGGTACTTACAACTGGCATTCCCGTAGCAATCATTTCAATAATTGCTACAGGTGCGCCACCTTCTGTATCACCATCATTTGATGTGACACTAGGTGAGATAAAGACATGATGCTTGTAAGCTTCTTCTAATAGGACTGCATGGGGTTGATAACCTAACATACGAACCTTTGACTGAAGGTTGTATTTTTCGATAACTGTGAGAATTGTTTGTTTTTCTGCCTGACTTCTATGATCGGGAGTAGCATCACCAATAATAGTTACTTCCAGAGGAAGTTCATGCTGCAATTGCCCCAAAGCTTCTATGGCATAGGGAATGCCCTTTTTCTCTCGAAAGGAAGCAGCTATAAGTACATGCAAAGGTTCAGAAGGATTCCATGACCGAGGCTTAAAGGGAATCTTTTCAATCGCAATACCTAAATGATGAACTTTAATCTTATGTTCTGGACAACCTAAGTCAGCAATGCACTGAGCCATGTGGGATCCTTCACAAAGAATACAGTCTATATGCTTAAACAAGGTTTGATAGCGCTGAAGCCACTTTGGATATTGCTTAGGCATAAAGTTAACATCGTAACCGTAGAATGTAGCGATATGCTTTAAATTTCCTTGTTTTGCAGCCCTAATATTCAACCAAGCAGTATTACCGAAGTGGGAGTGTAATATATCGGCATTCTGTTTTGCGGCTATTTTAACCAAAAATTGCGAGAAAAATAATTGATATAAGTAGCTCCACCCTTTCAGTTTAATTATTTTTTTATCTAGATTATTAAACCTTGGCAGTAATTCTGATAAACAATGGATATTAGGTAAATCAAATTGCTCCAAATTACTTGTAGTTTTGCAGATAATATGATTTTCAATTTCTTCTGGCAAATGGCGAATCTGGTTATACAGCCAGTTTTCTGTTAAAGGGAGCCAGTTATCATTACTGTGAAGCACAGTTATATTTTTCTGATTTAATGCCTGATTTATCATCTCTTGACTCCTAATGTAGCCAATAATTCCTGCATCTGCTCTCGGTTGATAAACCAACTAGCCAACAAGTAAGTAATCAATCCTGTAGGCACCAGTATCCCTAATACCCAAGCACTGGCTAGACTTGTGGGCAAAATCAATATCTTTAAACTCATTAGCACCCCAAGCATTAATAAGCTTGCCAAAAAGGGTCGCCAAAGCACTGCTATCAAGTCATTGACTCGTAAATCTATGAGGCGAAAAGGAATGGCAAAATTTGGATAGGTGAGGAGAAAAGAAGCAGTTGCATAGGCCGTAGCCACCCCAACTATGCCCCATTGCAAACCAATTATAATTGCAAGGGTAACGAATGTTCCCGAACCAACACCCCACCGAAGCATCCAATCTGTACGACCTTTGGAAGTATAGATTGTACCGACTGTTGTTACTATAGATTGAGTCATTCCTATAGGAGCGAGAATCATCAGTAACACAATTACAGGCTGCCATTGAGCACCAAACAATGTCAGGATAAATGGTTCAGAAATAGCCCACAGACAAATCATGAGCGGAAAAGTAACTACGGCAATCGTGGCAACAACCTTAAGATAAGCGCGGCTAAATCTGGCATTGTCGTTTTGCACCTGAGCAAAAGCCGGAAACATTACCTTCCCAAGTACTCCAGAAATATTCTGCAAGGGGTAAAGCATAAGGCGATAGGCCAAGGTGTAATATCCTAATGACTCAGAGCCTAAAAATTTTCCGATTAAAATATAGTCTGCATTTCTCGCAAAGTAGTTAAATATATTAAACCCAGTTAAGTTCAAACTATAACGGCCAACCTGTCTCACCTCGTTCCAGGAAAAAACTAACTTTGGTTTCCAAGCAGTTGTTATCCAAAGTAAAACAGTTGTTACTGTTGTTACTGTTAATGATTGATAAACTAAGCTCCATACTCCAAAGCCTAGGAATGCTGAAACAATACCAATCGCAGAACCATTAAAAACTGCAAAAATTTCTATATTTGCTAATTTATTGAATGCTAACTTTTTTTGTAAAATGGCGTTTTGTAAAATGCTGATACTGGAAATAAAAAATGCACAGGAAAGAACCATTAGCACTGGAGCAATTCTTGGTTCCTCATAAAACTTAGCGACTAAGGGGGAAATTACAAAAATAATAATTGTTCCCAGGAGACCGAAGCCTACATTAATCCAAAAAATGCTATGGACAAGAGATTCAGAAAGATGCTTTTTTTGGATTACTGCTGCTGATGTACCTAAGTCCTTAAAAAGTCCTACAAATCCAATCACAATGGTTGCCATACCCAGCAAGCCAAAATCATCAGGGGAGAGCAAGCGACCAAGAATAGCTGTAGTGGCGAACTGCATCACTTGTCGCCCAATTTGTGAAACTGTAGACCATTTAATACCAGATTTTGCTTGCTTTTTTAAAGACATTATGGCTTCTTACCTAAAACAGTATAACTTGCTGTTTCCTGAGGGTGTTTATCGTATCTATCCAAAATTGGTGAAATAATTTGTCCTATCCACCAAATTGGAATCCAAAAATATTTTATAAAACTAGGAGCAAAGCGCACTGTATGGTAATTGATTTTAAGAATAAGCATTTGCCAAAATCCTGTATTATCTTTTATTTATATATCGACAAACCCACTCTTATTAAGTAAATATTCCAATCCATATTTTGTGTAACGAAAGTAGTCATGTGGTTCTTCATGGACGTGCCACATAAATGGCACAGTTATAAAAATTATTCCTCCAGATTTGAGAATTCTGTAACATTCAGACAAAAAAAAGTTTGGTTATGGTAAATGCTCTAATACTTGAAAAGATGTAACTGTATCAGCGTAATCGCTATCAAAAGGAAGCGTTTCACAAATATTGGCAAAAATATCTACATTACTTTGATTGTGGAGGCTATTTTCCCAATCAACACCGATATACTTTTCAGCCGTATTAAGTATATAGTCTTTATAAGGTGATGTTCCACAACCTAGATCGATAACTACACCTTTATATGGTAAAGATTTGGCAATTTTTTGATTAATGTTATGAATTAAAAAATTATGGTTATTCATACCAATTGCTTTTTATTTTTTGAGAAGGTATACCCACATATATAGAGTTTGCTTCAAGTTCACCTTTTACCACTGCCCCTGCTCCAACTACTACATTTTCATTAATAATACTTCCTGGAAGGATAGTACAATTTGCACCAATAAAAACATTATCTTTAATCACTATATCTTTAGTTATTCTTTCTTCAGTTATTTTTTTACCAAAATGATAGTGATTTGAGTAAGCAATAATTTTACTTCCCGGTCCGATAGCAACATCGTTACCAATCACAATATTTCCATAGCAAACATTGACATAGCAGTAAGAAGCTAAATGAGAGTTATTTCCAATTTTAAAAATGCCATTGGTATTTAAAATATAACAAGAATGATAAAGACAGCTTTTATGACCAGCTTTAAAGTTATTCTTGTTTGTAATAAACACATCAGTATCTATCAAACAATCAGTTTTATATATTTTACTTCTTATACAAGAAGCTAATCTAGAATGATTGCTCCTGATAAACCCAAAAAAAAAGCCCCATATAAAATCTAACAATAAACTTATATTTAGTATTTTTTTGATTAAATTAAACATGGGAAATTTATACAACCACTAACTGCCTTGTCTGCATTTACAAATCCTTCAACATTCTGTGAAGGATGAATATTACTGACAAACCAAACACCAAGACTGACACCTAGTTCCTTATATGCCCAAAACCTATTTTGTTTCTTTTCTGGTTCCACTAAAACTGGATATCGTAGATAAACTGGAATTGAATCTTCAATTACGACTGGCTTTCTGTAACCATGTTCTTCACACCAGATATCCCAGTGCTTGGCAGTTTCTCTTCTACAATTGTTGTAATAATCAATCTTTTTTAGTTGATTCAAACCAATGGCAGCAATCGGTGCTGTCATTTTACAACCATAATGTTTAGGACAGATACCTTTTTCTTCTTCAGAGGTTGTGGAGATTAGACGTTTATATCCATATAGTAGATTAAAAATATCTCCTAACCACCATCGTTGTGGATGTTTAAACTGATAAAAGTTTAAGATGATATTGTGTAACTGTTTATCAATCCAATCTAAATCTGGGTAAGCTGCTTGCTTGTAATATTCTTCTATCCGCTTCGCTAATTCCGGATCATTCGTAGTCGCAATACCCCCTTGAATAGTATTAAAAACTTTGGATTGTTCGCTACTGTAAAATGCTGTGTCTCCTAAATTACCTAATTTTTGCCCTTTATACTCTGCTCCTGTTGCATGAGTGCAGTCTTCAATGACTCTCAAACCATAGCGTTTTGCCAAATCAAGAATAGCCTGGTAGTCTCGGCAAACTAAACCGTAAAGATGATGTAATAAAATGGCACGTGTTTTGGAATTGATCTGACTTTCAACTTTATTTACATCAAGTCCATAGGTGTCAAGTTCAATGTCGCAATAAACTGTTTTAATTCCAGCAAAATGAAAGGAATTAGGAACTACAACACAGGTATAAGCAGGTAAAATCACCTCATCCCCTGGTTGTAAATTTAATCCATAAATACATGCACTAAGAGCTACTCGTCCACCCATAAAAGCAAAAGCATACTTAGAGCCATTCCAGCTTGCAAACTCAGTCTCATATTGGGAAACAACTTTTTCATCTTCCCAGAGGGAAGGATTTGAGAGCAAATTTTTTGCAAGTTCTACATCATCCCAATCCAACGTCATAGACCCAAAAGAAGGACTTGTTAATGGCTGACCTGTTAAAAATTTATGCAGATTCCTTGCTTGATTTTTACCGATACTCAATAAATACTTAATCGTTATCATCGACACAAAATCTTCTTCACTGCCAAAATCACATCTTCAACATCTTCATCACTCAACTTCGCCGACAATGGCAAACTCACGGTCTGCCTTCCAATACCGATGGCATTGGGATAATCTTCTGGTTTCCAGCCAAAGGTCTTTTGATAGTAAGGATGTTCAGGAACACTTAAATAATGTACTCCCACCCCAATATTTTCAGCAGTCATTCCATTCAGAAACCCATCACGGCTAATTCCAGTTTTTTCTTCATCCACCATAACCGTGTACAAATGGTAACCATGGCGGGTGTCTGGTTCCGGTTCTGCTGGTAAGCCAATAGGTAAATTAGCAAAAGCCTGGTTATATCTCTGCCAAATCTCCTGACGACGCTGCCAATAAAGTTCAACTCGCTCTAGCTGATGAATGCCAATCGCCCCCTGAAGGTCCATCATGTTGTATTTGAAGCCGCATTCCACCACTTGATAGTGTTTATAACCTTCATCACCAAAACGCTTCCAAGCATCTTTACTCATGCCGTGTAGCCCTAGTATCTTGATGCGAGCTGCGTCTTCTTCACGGTCAGTCAGTACCAGACCTCCCTCACCCGTGACGATGTTTTTGGTAACATAAAAACTAAAACAGCCAAAATCACCAAATGTGCCTGCTTTGCGACCTTTGTACTCCGTCTCAATGGCGTGGGCACAGTCTTCAATCAGTTTTAATTTATATCGCTGCACAATCTCACAGAGTGCATCCATATTGCAGGGACGACCAGCAAAATGAACAGGTAAAATTGCTCGGGTCTTTGAGGTAATGTTTGCTTCAACCTGCTTAGGATCAATATTCATTGTTAGCGGATCAATATCCACTACCACAGGTGTAGCCCCAGCATGAATAATGGCATTAACAGTGGCACAAAACGTTAGCGGAGTGGTAATTACCTCATCTCCTGGCTTCAATCCCGCTGCTAATATACTCAAATGCAGTGCCGCAGTACAAGAATTCACAGCTACTGCATACTTAGCACCTTTATAGGTCTTGAAATCATTTTCAAATTGGGCAACTTTAGGACCTGTTCCTAACCACCCACTTTTCATACTAGCTACAACTTCTTGAATCTCTGCATTCTCAATAGCTGGAGAACCAAAAACTAGGAAATTATCCTTAGATCTAACTGGAGTTTTCATATAACCTGTCTTTTTGCAAATAACCTGGATATGTTTAAGCTCACCCTCAACTCATCCACAAGGACTAGAAAGCCAAAACTAAATCGCCCCAAAATCCTTAACCCCATAAAAACCAATCCGTTTAGACTGCCTACGGGTAAACTCTCCCACTGAAGAATTCCCATCCGGATCGATCACCCCTGTTACCTGCTGCCATAACTCAGCCGGAGCCAACGATACCTTATACATGCGATCGCCTGTCTTGCACACGTGATACCACTTGGTTTTCTGGCACTCACTACACCAAAAAGCCTCTAGCCATTCTCCTTCGATAGCTACTGTGGTTTTACTCGCTATCAGCATCAAGGCATATTTTTGTTTAACACCACGGGCCTGAAGTTGTCCTGGCCGGTCAGCAAACAACCGATATTTTTGACTAACGCTATCAAGGTAGCAACCATGAATCGGACATAAAATAGCTCGTCGTTTAGAACGCTTCCGGTTGCGTTGACATCGTTTGGTTTGAGGTGTTGATGGTGGCATTAGGGAGTAGGGGGTAGGGTGTAGGGTGTAGGGTGTAGGGTGTAGGGATTAGGGAGTAGGGAGTAGGGAGTAGGGAGTAGGGAGTAGGGAGTAGGGAGCAGGGAGCAGGGAGCAGGGAATTTAGAATTTAGAATGAAGAATTAAGAATTATAGCGTTTATGGCATTTATGAGGTACAATTTCCAACCTCAAAGTCCCCCTTTTTAAGGGGGATTTAGGGGGATCCCTTTGTCCCTCATGGAAAAGATAATTGCTATAAGAATTTAGAATTTAGAGTTTATACCAGTTTTCAAAAGTAGTATCATACTTACAATAAAAAAATAACCATATACATTGGGTTTAGCCATCTTTATTTATGTCATGACTTTTGATTTTTGGTATTAGAATTTAGAATCGGGAGGCAACGGTATAACCGGCATCTTGCCTGTTTCCCAACGGTATAACTGGCATCTTGCCTGTTTCCCAACGGTATAACTGGCATCTTGCCTGTTTCCCAACCGTATAACTGGCATCTTGCCTGTTTCCCAACCGTATAACTGGCATCTTGCCAGTGTCGCCACCGTAGAATAGGCATCTTGCCAGTGTCGCCACCGTAGAATAGGCATCTTGCCTGTTTCATTTTTCCGGCAGCCAGGATGCCCACCCCACTCCTATTCATTCCGCCCCTCAGCAATGCCCTGATATAGCAATACCCATTAAGGTTAGGACATTGATAAAAGGTAAAAAACTTTTGTAGTCAACTTTTGCCTCTTGCCTCTTGCCTCTTGCCTTGCGCGTAGCGCTATAGCTGATAACTGATAGCTGATACGCGACACGCTGATAGCTGATAGCTTACCCTGAAACTCTTCCCCCTACTCCCTACTCCCTACTCCCTACTCCCTACTCCCTACTACCA